>JBNJHN010000010.1:0-51546 GCA_051748565.1 Bacillota bacterium
TCTGGAAGCCTTAAGTAAACGCGGTTA
Organism: Bacillota bacterium; assembly: GCA_051748565.1. Classification (GTDB taxonomy): domain Bacteria; phylum Bacillota; class Dethiobacteria; order DTU022; family DTU022; genus SKPH01. The sequence continues at coordinate 28 of JBNJHN010000010.1, forward strand.
CTCAGCTGAAGCAATTCATGGTGACCTTACCCAGGCCAAGCGAGACAGTGTTATGCGTAAATTTAAGAACGGAACTACGGAAATCCTGGTTGCAACTGACGTTGCAGCACGGGGTCTCGATATCGGCTCTGTAACACATATCTACAATTTCGATATACCTCAGGATCCGGATAGCTATGTTCACCGCATCGGCAGGACCGGGCGATTGGGTAGACCAGGGATGGCGGCTACTTTTGTTTCTCACAGGGAAATCGGTCACCTGGAACTTATAGAACGTTCAATAAAGAGAAAGATTATCCGCAAACCGGTTCCGACCATCAATGAAACTATAGAAGGACAGCAGCGCCTTATTGCTGACAAGATTATGCAGGTTATTGACGAGGGCGAAAATCTGCAATACAAAAAAATGGCCTGTGAACTCCTGGAGAACGCAAATTCGATATCATTACTAGCTGCGGCGCTTAAAATGCTGACTAAAGAGCCAGACCTGACTCCAGTAAAAATTACCGAAGAAGAACCCCGGGTAGCGAAAATAAATAAATTTGCAGAGAAAAAAAGCCGTCCCGGTTTTCGTCACAAATCCGGAAGCAGCAAAGGCCGGAGCGGATATAAAAAGAAACACAAACCCTATCGGCTATAGAGTTTTGACTTCAAGAATTAAAATATCAAAAGGAAGGTACAGCAATGTTAAACATTTTTAAACGATTAAATATAAAGTACCCGATTATTCAGGGGGGCATGGCAGTGCGTGTCTCTACCGCTCCCCTGGCAGGCGCAGTAGCCGGTGCCGGAGGAGTTGGCATTATTGGCGCCACGGGTATGACTGTTGATGAACTCAGGCGCGAAATCCGTGAAGCCAGGCGCCTTGCAATAAATGGCACTATCGGAGTAAATGTCATGTTTGCCGTGCGTAACTTTGCAGAACTGGTAAAAGCTTCACTGCAGGAAAGAGTTGACATGGTTATTTCGGGCGCCGGTTTCTCCAGGGACATTTTTAGCTGGGGCAAAGAAGCAGGAATTCCCATTCTCACAATTGTCTCCACCTCACGGCTGGCTAAGATTGCTGAAAAGTACGGCGCAGCCGCTATTATAGCCGAAGGTTCCGAAGCTGGTGGACATTTAGGAACCGACCTTCCAACCTCGGAGATTGTCCCCGGTATTAAAGGATCCGTTAGGATCCCGGTCATTGCCGCGGGCGGCATTACCGACAGCAAAGATATAACAGAAATGATGCAGCTTGGTGCCGATGGTGTTCAGATGGCAACCCGTTTTGTTTTAAGTAAAGAGTGCACAGTTGCCGATTCTTTTAAAGCACACTATCTTAACGCCTCTGAAAATGATGTGGTGATCATTAAGAGTCCTGTTGGTATGCCGGGGAGGGCTATCCGGAATATCTTCTCAGATGCGCTGGCACGAGGTGAATGTCCGGATATTAACTGTGATGACTGCCTTAAAACCTGCTCAAGGGAATATTGTATTTTGGAAGCGCTGGAAAACAGCCGCCTCGGTAAAATTGATCAAGGGCTCGTTTTTTCCGGACAAAACGTTTATAAAATTAAAGAAATACTATCCGTTAAGCAGATCATAGAAAACCTGGGGGGGGCATTTACAGGCAGGGCAAAATAAACTGATAATCTATTCTAAATAGCCATTGCTATAATTAAAGCCAACCAGTACTCAGGTTGGCTTATACTATAAAATAAATCAGCAGTTTTCAGCCTACAAGTAGGAATATGGATTCGCCGGGTCTAATAATGTATTAATCTATTCTACTCAGGGCAGTTGATCTTTATCAGCAAATTCGAATGGGCTATAAATAGAATATCCAATAAACAAATTGTCAGCATGGTAGTATCATTGGCCTGCTTTCTGTTACTGTACTATTTGGGTGTACCCACCCTGGGGCGTGAAATGGGCGCAGCACTGGCTGTTATTGTTACCGGAGTTTTGCTCTGGGTACTGGAACCCCTGCCGCTCTCCATGACCTGTTTTGTCATTATATTCGGCTTAATGATCACCGGAACAGCATCAACCGATACTGTTTTAAGCGGATTTAGCTCAGGTTCAACATTCCTAATCCTGGCAGGATTAATGATGGCCCAGGGAATCAGTCACACTACCTTGGGTGAAAGAGCGGCCTACCGCTTAATTGTTAGATTTGGAGCTTCTCCCCGCGGAAGCCTGATGGCCCTGCTTTTAACTTTGCAGCTTCTGGCCCTGTTTGTACCTGCTACAGCTGTAAAAACAACTCTTCTTCTGCCAATTACCTATACAGTAGCTAAAAACCTGGTGCAGACTGGCAGCAGCCCCGGAGTATATAAAATGCTTCTCCTGGGATTGGCTTACGGAACACATATCACTGCACTTGCTGTACTGCCCGGCGCTATCGGGAACGTTATCACTGCTGATTTAATTTCAGCCAACCTGGCATACGAGCTGACATATACCCGCTGGCTCGCTTTTTTTGCCCCTATAAGCCTGACCCTCATTCCCTGTACCTGGTTTATTTTGACCCGTGCCTTTCCTACAAAGAGCGACGGAATAAATCCTGAGCGCAACACCTTCCTGAAACAGGAGCTCGAATCCTTTGGGCCACTAAAGTCCGGTGAAAAAAGGCTTATGGCAATTTTATTTGTAACTGTAGCGCTGTGGATGACAGATTTTATGCATGGCTGGCCCCCTTTCATACCGGCAATTTTAGCCGTTATCCTCATGGCTTTACCGGGATTGGGCTTTATCTCCTGGGATAAGCTGCTGAAAATCAGCTGGGGGAATGTCCTGATGGTCGGAACAAACCTGTCCATGGGCCTGGTTTTTATCAGTACCGGGGCGGCCGGTTATATGGCAACCATCCTTTTCCCCGATAGTATCCTACCTTTGGTCTTCACTTTTTCAATTTTTGGGTTCATCCTGATGGGCAGCCTGGTCCATTTTTACCATCTTTTTATCGGCAATGTGGCAACACTAATTATAATCATGGTCCCAATGGTGCTGGAACTGGGTATGAGATCAGGAATTGATCCGCTATACTGGGTATTAATAACCGGCGCCTCCAGCCTTCTCGGTTTTATCCTTGTAATCCAGACCATGCCTGGAGTTATTGTTTATGGCACAGGTAAATTAACCGCGCTCGATTTTATTAAAGCCGGAGTTCCTCTTACCCTGGCAAGCATCGTAGTCGTAGCTATGGCAGCCCGTTTCTGGTGGCCTTTTCTTGAAAAAAGTTTTAACATGTAACAGAAGGAATTTTAAAAAGTCATACAAGAAAGGTGTGAAAAAATGTCATCTAAGCAGATTCAACCCCCAACCTGCGCTGACTGTAAATTGCTTTCCTGCAACAGAGGCCTCATAGAAAAAGCACCGGAAAACTGCCCGTTAACCCATAACTCGGATTTACTGGAAAACTCCCTGCAAAAATATAAAGACAAAGTAGTTCATAATATAGCCTGCAGTGCTGCAAAAGTTGAAAGCGAAGGTTACTGCACCTGGACCAGGATTGAAGAAATCATTGCTTTTGCCCATAAAGCAGATTATAAGCGTATTGGCCTGGCCTATTGTATCGGTTTACGAAAAGAAGCTGTTCGCTTTAATGAAATAATGGTCAGGCACAACTTTGAAATGATTTCTGTCGTTTGTAAAACGGGAGCGGTCCCAAAGGAGGCCCTAGGCCTCTCTGATCACGATAAAGTTAGGCCCGGTCGTTTTGAAGCAATCTGCAACCCGGTAGCCCAGGCTGAACTGCTAAACAAGTCGGGGACAGACTTAAATATAATTCTTGGCTTATGTGTGGGGCATGATTCGCTATTTATCCGCTATGCTAATGCTCCTGTCACTGTTTTGGCTGTAAAAGACAGGGTGCTGGCTCACAATCCTCTCGGTGCAATTTATGCCGGGCACTATTTTGACCGACGCTTTAAATAATTTCAACAGGATTCTTATCAGGAATCCAGTCAGAAAAAAAGATTCGAAAACAATATTTAAAACAATTATAATTCAAGCCCGGCAGGCTTTTCTAACCTTCTTAATTATAAATAGTGTTATATTTATAATATTTAGAATATAAATAGTGTTTTTTTTCTTGCCTAAATTGTAATTTTTATGTATAATAGACGCACTATTTAAAATGATGTTTTACTTAGATGTCACATCAAATTATTTGCAGTTAAGACTTCCGAATCATAAATATCATAAATATTTTCCATTAATTCCTATCCTGCTGTCAAAATAATGACCAAAAATCAAATATTTTTAAAGTGTAAATTCTACCTAACCAAACTCTTATATATTTTTATTTATGCCAGGTTTTAATATTTAATGAACACTCAGATAAGTTTTTTACAATTAATCTATTTGGAGGTGAAGTCCAGGTAAATATTATTCTATTTTCAGTCTATATCAATTAGCAAGAAAGAACTGTCAAGTGTGTTTTCTGAAAAAACTATTTGAAACAAAAAACTATTGGGGGTTTTAAAATGCGTAAAAAACAAATAGGGATAATAATGACAAGCTCGATACTGATTCTGACGCTTTTACTGGTATTCGCAGCAGCGGGCTGCGGCCCCACTGAACCTGTGGATCCCGATGAACCTGCCGCTCCTGAGCCACCAACTGGTGAACGGATATCGGTCAGGTGGAATACCGCCGATGTCGGTTCGTATGGTTATTCGGTTGCCAGCCTGATGGTCGAACTTTTAAACCGTGAGCTGCCAAATAAACTGGAAGGCAACTACACGGTCACCATCCATCCCTTCCCGGCAACCGGAGCCGGTATGAAAGCTGCTATGGAGGGTGACGGTGACATTGCCTATACCGCCGATGTGGGGATGACCCAGGTCTATGCCGAGGAAGCTGCATACAGCCTGGAAGAGTGGCCCGGAAGAGCCAATGCAGATCTCCTGGTACACAGCTTTTATGCTTACCCCATGGAAACATCCCTGGCGGTTCACAGGGACAATGCCGCTAACTTCCAGGGCTGGAGTGATTTTGACGGGGAACCGGTATTCTTTACCCCGGCAGGTTTCATGAACTGGCTGAACATGGGCCGTATTTTCAGAGCTCTGGATATTGAATTTAACCATACAGAAATTGACTCCGGAATGGTTGCCGATGCCCTGCGCGACGGCTCAATTGTCGGGGCAGCTATTTACACTACTGCCGGGCGTTCCCTGCCAACCTATTTAAGAGAAGCAGAAATGAGACTGGCCGGGGAACTGGTGGCTGTCAGCCCCACTGCTGACGAAGTTGCTATGCTTGAAGCAGCAGGACTGGCTGTACTGGAAATTGATGCAACTGTTCCATTCTCAACCGATGTAGGAACCGACTCTTACAAAGCAGTACCTATCCTTTTTGCTTATAATGTTATGGCCCATACACCGGCTGAATTCGTCAAGGCTAAACTTGAAATATTTTATGAAAATGCCGCACAGCTGGCCGAATGGGAACCCGGCTTTGGCCCGCTCGCCAATGATTTCATTGGCATGCAGGTATCCGGAATCAGGGCCAACCCAGATATTCCTGTTCACCCTGGAATGGCAGAATTCCTCCAGGATCATGGCGCCTGGGATGACAGCTGGATCATAGCCGAACAGTAGTCGGTAATGTTGCTTAACCCAAAATAAAAGAGCTGTTGTTGTCGCTGTTTCCATGCATGCGGAATATACCGCATGCATGGAAACTAACTTCCGGCAATTATGCACCTTAGGGGGGGAGAGCTGATAACATGCAAGAATCTTTTTCCGACAGGCTTAAAACAATACTGACTCTCAGGAACCTGTCATTTATTATCTCAATTTTCTTCTTTGTATACCTGGTCCACTACTTCCTGACCGGGGCAGGTGGACCTCTTGAACTTGCCACCCGGATGGTCCCGGTAGCAATTATCATTTTTGTGTTAAATACCTTGCAGACCAAAAATATTTACCCGCGCCTGGGGAATTTCTGGAACAGGGTAATCGGAGTTATATATATCGGTGTTGCCCTGTTTGCCATGATTTATTTCTGGTTTGAATTTGAGAATATTTTCATGTATCGGGCCGGTTCATACAACCAGCTTGATTTTATAGTCGGGCTTTTGATGTTCCTGCTGATTATGGAGATATCGCGCAAAATACACACCATACTATTTGCAGTTAACATGGTTTTAATTGTCTACAGCCTATACGGTTACCTTTCACCGGTTGACTTTTTCTGGCACCCGGGAGTTTCATTCACCCGGATTGTAACCTCTACCACCCTGGAACTGGCTACAGGTATCTACGGAAGATATGCCCAGATGGCATTGACCCTGGTTGCCGCCTTCCTTTTACTGGCGGCGGTAGCAAAAGCTTTCGGAGCACAAAGTGCAATTATCTCCTATATTTACGGGGTTTTCGGAAGGACAAAGCATAATATTCCCCAGGTTGCCGTTTTAAGCTCGGCGTCCCTGGGAGCAGTTAGCGGCAGCGGTGCAGCCAACACTGCTGTTACGGGCAGCTTTACCATACCGCTGATGATTAAGCACGGTATTCACCCGGTATATGCCGGGGCGGTGGAAACCGCCGCTTCAATGGGTGGATTGATTATGCCTCCTTTAATGGCCGTTGCCGGTTTTATCATGGCTGATTTTCTTGGCGTACCGTACTGGGATGTGGTTATCCGCGGATTCTCCCTGAGCTTTATCTATTTCTCTGCAGTAATTATGTCTGTATACCTGCTTTCTGTCAGTTCAGTTGCCCAGGAAGAAGTTGATACACCTGAAGTGCCCATTTATAACAAACTGAAAACTTATTCATTTTTCGCCTGCATTATTTCACTGATAATCATGATGGGTGTTATAGGTCACGGGCCGATGCGTGCCGCTGTTTACACTGCAAGCCTGTTGGCGTTTCTATTACTGGCTATTCATTTGTATTATAAGTATAAAGCCCGGGATGAAAACTTCCGGGATCAACACTTACCTTCTATGATCCGTGATATTATTGAAACCCATGCCGATATGGCCTGGTACCTGGTGATCCTCATGTCCACCCTTGGCATCATGATCGGCCTTTTTACGGTAACCGGATTCATCATGCGCATGGGAGCTCTTATGATGCAGCTGGGAGCAGTAAGCATATTCCTGACTATCCTGGTCGCCTGGGCTTTTGGCTGGCTGGCCGGAACAGGGCTCCCGCCCACGGCCACTTATATCGTTGTGGCAGTAATTGTTGCGCCGCCCTTTATCGCCTGGGGAATCAATCCCTGGGTAGCGCACATTTTCGTTTTCCTGGTTTCGGTATGGGGCGAACTATCACCGCCAACCTCCCTTACAGCTGCGGTTGCTTCCAGGCTGGCCAACGCTTCCTTCATGCGAACCATGATGACCGCACTGAAAATATGTCTGCCCATTCTTGTTATGTCCTTTGCGATCTTTATCAGGACCGACCTGGTGACAACTCCAGGGCTGCCCCAGATCCGGGATACTATTCTAGTCACAATTGGAACACTGGGTTTTACATTTGCCATGTTCGGGCGCTTTATCAACAAGGTCAGATTTGATTTGCCTTTAAAGATTTTGCTTTCAATTATCACGCTGGTGCCCCTGTTTCACCCGAATTTAACCATAGCCATAGCAGGCTCTGTTGTAGTTTTTGTGGCCCTGGTTATCGGTGTTAAGCGTCACAAAGATATTGGCCCTCTGAAAAGGATTCAGAAAGAGGCTGCTGCAGCCGCTACAGCAATGAAAGATAAAGATTTGAAAGTAGATGGTATTGAAAAGATTAAAACTGACGGACTGGACAGCGTATAAATTAATATAACCTCTTTAATTTCTTATGTCCGGGCAACTAACTTTTTATCAAGGTTTGTGCCCTGGCAAATTATATAAAAACAGAAGTTTATTTACCAGCTAATCCCCTTTCCGGTTTCATTACAGGATGCCTCAGTAATGCGGGATGAGTAACCGAAATTATTTAGGTCAGAACACCTTTAATTACATCGATAACTGTACCATCCCGATATTCTACCAGGGCGACAATTTTATCTGATAAAGCCGGTTTGCGGGGGGAACCGGTCTCTTTTTCAACAGCTCTTTTTTGATCTTCTATGTCCAGTAAAGGCAGACCGGCTGCTCTTAAATGCTCTTTTAAGTCGGCCCGCTCAGGATTTACTGATATGCCCCGCTCGGTAACCAGGCAGTCAACTGTTGCGCCGGGTGTTGTTACAGTAAGCACCCTGTCGATAACAATAGGAATATTTTTACGAACTGATGGGGCTACAACAACGGCCAGTTTCGAACCGGCCGCCGTATCGGCATGCCCACCAGAGCCGCCCATCACCCGTCCGTCCGATGCAGTATGGACATTGACATTAAAATCGGTGTCAACTTCTGTTGCACTAAGAATCATAGCATCAAGCCTGTTTACCGCACAGCCCTTGTTGTGGGGGTTGGCATAACGGCTTGAAGATATCTCCAGGTGGCGGGGGTTATCACGCAGGGAAGCGATGGCTGACTGGTCAAAACTCTGGGTGTCCAGTATAGCCTTAAAAAAACCTTCCCGCAGCAGGTCAGCCATCTGTCCGGTGATGCCACCCATACCGAATGAGCCGATAATACCTGAGTACTCCATTTTTTCCCTGAGAAACCTGGCGGCCGCCAGGGAAGCACCGCCGGTACCGGTTTGAAATGATACTCCTTCTTTTAGTAACCCTGCAGCTTCAATTACATCAGCAGCCCATTGAGCCAGCTGCAGGCGCAGTGGATCCTGTACTGCTCTGACAGCTCCGGTTGTAATGCCCGCCGGGTCGCCTACCCGATCAACTTTTACAACATAATCAACCATGGTTTCATCAGCGCTGGCCGGGATCAAGGGATATGGCTCGATATTGTCGGTTAAAACTACAACCCTGCGGGCATAGTGGCAATCATTCAGACAGTAACCAAGTGAGCCGCAGGCCGATGAACCGCTTACCCCATTAAAATTTCCCGCCTCGTCAGCGGCGGAAGCAGCTATAAAAGCCACGTCGATCTTTTCTTCTCCCGCTTCGACAGCCCTGTCCCTTCCGCCATGAGTGCGGAAAATAACCGGGAAGGGATAAGCTCCGCCGGACATGGCTTCAGCAACAGGCCCCAGCATATAGTTACAGGAAAGTCCTCCTACTACACCTTTAGAAATATGTTCCACGAGAGGTTCATGGACGGGAAATATTGAAGTGAGTGCAACTTTGAGCCCCTTTAAGCCCATCCTGGCTGCCCTTTCCAGAACCAGGTTCACCACGCGGTCACCGTTGCGAAAATGATGATGGAATGATACTGTCATCCCATCTTCCAGTCCGCATTCTTTGATTGCTGTTTCGATATCGGGCAGTATTTTTTTATCTCCGGGCAGATTTTTGCCAGTGTAAGCCTGCGCCTTGCCGGGCAGTGAAACCCTGCCATAATTAAAACTGTAAGGCACAACTTTTTTATAGCCGGGGATTTCTCCGGGAATAGTACGACCTATCCCGTTAGTGATCATCACCTTCCACCTCCCGGGCTATTTCGACCAACCGTCTGGCCCTGGCAACCACCGGGGCATCGATCATCGCTCCCTCAAAGGTAATAACTCCCCGTCCTTTGCTTTCTGCTTCTTCAGCAGCCAGCAGGATCTGCATGGCCTTTTTAACCTCTTCCGGATCCGGTCGGAAAACTTCACGGATAACAGGCACCTGCTTCGGTGACAAAGAAGCTTTGGCCGTAAAACCAATTTCACGGGCCTGTATGGTATCCCGGCGCAGCCCATCCAAATCATCGATCTGCAGGTACGGTGTATCAATCGGTTGAACGGATGCAGCATATGCTGCAAGGGCAACGACATGCCTGGCATGCCCGATTTCATAGCCTGAGGCTGTTCGTTTAAGATTCATTTCTGTGGACAGGTCTTCTGCACCCAGCATCATTCCGACAACTCGCTTTGAAGCCAATGCGGTCTCGTATGCCATTTGCAGCCCCCTTGCAGTTTCGATCAGGCAAATTATATCCGGGCAGCTATTACCAAGAAGCTGGTCAGTCAGCCTGATCTCATGAGGCTCAGCTTTCGGTATAATGATTAGCCGGACAATCCCGCTGTGCACAACCATGGTTAGATCATCCCGGCCCCATGATGATGTAAGTGAATTTACCCTGACTGCCAGTTCTTTTCTGCCGAATGATTCCTCTTTAAGCACGCGATCCAACAGGCTGCGACTGCTCTCTTTTTTCTCCTGCGCGACTGCATCTTCCAGATCAAAGATTAGCGTGTCGGCAGCTGAAGCTGCCGCTTTGGGGAAAAATTCCTGCCTGTCTGAGGGCACAAAAAGCAATACTGTCCGTAATCTATCAATCATAACAATCCCCCATTTTTGCCCCGGCAGGAGTGTAGTCCGGCAGTAAAACCGGCGCCCGGCGTCTTTCCGGGATACCAGTTTGCTTAAGTTGCGTGTGCCAGGACAGCAGGTGCTTGATACTAAGGCTGCCTGATTCTGCTTTACCGGGAATCATCTCAAGAGCACTTCTGGCAGCCCTCCTGCCGTAAACAAAGATATCGAGCAGGCTGTTACCGGCCAGTCGGTTCTTACCCTGAATTCCGCCTGCAACTTCACCGGCGGCATAAAGCCCCGGTAGAGTAGTTTTAGCCTGAGCGTTAATGATCAGCCCACCATTTTGATAGTGCTGGGTTGGATAAACCAGGATTGGTTCCTGCTGAATATCTATATCATATTTTTTGAAACGTTGGTAGATGCCGATAAAATGTTTCTGAATTTCCGGGATTAGCGGGGTATCGAGCCAGATGCCTTCCAACCCTGTCGGGGTGGTAACCCCTTTCCCAATTTCGGAGCACTCCATGATACAGGCTGATGCACAGGTATCGCGACACTCCAGTTCGTTAATGAACCTTTCCCCCGATTCATTTACCAGGTGGGCACCATGACCACGCATAACTTCTGTTATTAATTGCCCCAAAAGCTGCTCCGGCCAGACTGTCCCTGTTGGATGGTACTGAATGCTGTCCATGTGAACCAGCTCAGCTCCGGCACGATAAGCAAATACCAACCCGTCAGCTGTGGCACCGTAGTGATTAGTTGTGGGAAACCCCTGGATATGCAGCCGGCCGATGCCACCCGAGGCGAGAATTACAGCCCCTGCCCGGACCACGCTGAACTCAGCAGTTTCCATATTGAATAACACCGCTCCGCTGCAGGATCCGCTCTCATCCAGGAGAAGATCGACAACCGGTGAAAATTCGAGGCAGGATATTTCCCGATCGCGCATTTCATCCCTCAGCACCCGCATTAATTCCAGTCCGGTAAGGTCTTTGCAGGAAAGCATACGCTTCCGGGAATGCCCGCCACAGTGATTTACTTTCAGGCTGCCATCTTCTTCATAATCGAACATAACCCCCATATCCATTAACCAGGAGGCAATTTCCGGACCATCCATGACCAGGGCCTTGACCAATTCCGGAACATTTGTATAATGACCGCCGCCAATGGTGTCTATATAGTGCAAATAGGGATTATCCTCGGGGCGGACTGCCGAGCAGATACCTCCTTCCGCCATCAGGGTGTTGGCGTCTCCGAGGCGAAGTTTGGTTACCATCAGCACATTCGCACCACACTGATCAGCTGTAAGGGCAGCTGCACATCCGGCGCCACCTCCGCCAATGACTAAAATATCAGTCTCATAATCTGGCGCGGACAGCTGCAGCCGATCCGGATCAAATATACTGTAGGATTCAAGCGCGCGGGCAAGCTCGACAGGTACTTTATCTCCCCGGTTAGGTCCGATTTTAAGGACAGACATACCTTCGGCGCGGTAATCAGGATGAAAATCTGAAATAAGCTTAGTTCTTTCAGCATCAGTAAGACGCTTGATCTCCTGGGTCTTTCGAAACTCTCTTGTAGCTTTAACCAGATCCAGCGTAGCCTGAAAATGTGGCGGGTATGGCATGTTAACTCCTCCTTAGATGCATTCAATATCTCTTGCTGCATAAAGCTTCTGTAATTCATCCTGGCTTTGTCCAATCAATGCATCAATCTGATCGCTATAAACCCCGCGTCCGATCTCTTCAATACGAACCCTGACATACTCAGGCCTCGGCAATGCTGTCCTGGAGTAGAGACGCCTTGCAACCATGGCAATATTATAAGGCACCATTTGAGCAAGACAACGAGAAGCACACAATCCGCACATAACGCAGTCAAAAGACAGTTCGGCAACCGCTGCCAGGTTTCCCCGTTGTGCAGCAGCAATGATATCCATAACAGGTAGATCCTGGGGGCATATCTTGGAACAGGCGCTACATCCGAGACAGCGGAACATTTCGGGATAGAGCTTTTGCAGGATTAGGCCGGGGTTCTCTAAGGTTTTAAAATCATATAATGATTTCTGGGCGGGATAATAAGGTAAAATGGCGATGTCCATACCAGCCTCTACACGGGTTTGACAGGCCAGCCCCACCTTTATCTGGTGATCCCCGGGAACACGATAAACAGTAGCACAGGCGCCGCAAAACCCTCCCCGGCAACCACAGCCCCTTATTAAGCGGTGACCTGAATATTCAACAGCGCTCATAATCGTTACACCTTCAGGAACCAGGTGTTTCTTACCCAGGTAATTGATCGGGATTAATTCGGCCATCTTTTCATCTCCTTAAGGAATTGCAATTAGTCAAATAGTATATTAACTCGTTCGAGTTCTTCCAAAGTCTCCAGAAATTCAAGGGCCCGGTTAACTTTTTCACTGCTCCATACCAGGCTTGACAGTTGAATAAATTTATTCCGCAGATCTTCAGCACCGGCAGGGTTCTCCGGATCGCCACGGGGAAATTCAGTGCGATCTTTGATTACACGACCATTTTTCAACTTTACCTCGATAGCCGCTGCCCAGCGCTCCGGGTACAGTTTTTCCAGCTCCGGATCAACAACAATCCGGCAGCGGGATACCAGTTCTGCAATCATGGGATCAGGCGGGACAATAAAATCGAAACTTTTTAAATCAAGCTTCTTATCTAAAAGGGCAGCAGCCAAACAATACGGAAGGCTAAATTTTGCTTTATAAGGTGTTTCAAAGTCGGTCCCGCCGACAAGATCCCGGGCATGACGATAGGTTTTGATCAAAATTTCAGATATATCCATCGGTTCAAGCCCTCCGGAAACCAATTTTAGAGCCAGATCCACACTGCTGTGGGTATGGCGGCAGGAAGGGTAAACTTTGTAACTGTTGTCCAGAATACGATATTCCCGCTGCAAACCGGCAGTTGCCCGCTCAGGAAAAAATTCAACGGCTGTTGCTTTAAAGAAACCTTTATCTCCTTCAAGGATCTGCTTTGCCCCGGTAAAACCCTGCTCGGCCAGATAAACGGCCAACAATCCATTTAACGCAGCTTTTCCCGGGTGCAGATGCTTCGTCATCGCCCCGTCCTTTAAAAACTCCCATAGCCCGGCCGCCTGGGACCCGGCATTGCCCAGTGCGTTTATAACCCCTTCAATATCAAGTGAAATTATTTTAGCAGCGGCGATGGTCGCACCAAAAGTTCCGCAGGTTGCCGTAGTATGCCAGTAATAATAGTGTGATGGAGTTACCGCTTCAGCAATACGAATCCCCGCTTCATAGCCGGCAACTACTGCAGCAATGAGGCCCCGGCCGCTGACTTCCCGTTCCTCAGCAGCAGCAACGGCAGCAGAAATGATTGGGGCGGCAGGATGCAAGATAGAGCTGCGATGCAGATCATCAAGTTCGAGGATATGGCAGGAAGTTCCGTTTACAAGGGCTGCATTTAAGGCAGAATTTTTCTCGTTAAAACCAATAAGGGTGGCTTGTGGCATACCACCTGCCCGGCGCACCACTGAGGCGACCATCTTTGCAGGCTGCTCATTCGAGCCGGCGAGAACAGAGCCCAGCCAGTCTGTCACTGCTGTCTTAGAAGCTTCAACTACCCCCGGAGGGAGATCTTGAAACTGCAGGCCTAGAGTATACTCGGCAATTTCTTCTGACAGCATCTCTGCTTCCTTCCATTGTAAATGTTAAACTGCTAAACCTTGTTATACCGGGTAAATCTTGCAGCTCATTTCTAAATATTAGCTATCAGCGCCATCAATTCCTTCAGCCGGATCAATAATCTTTACCTTGAAAGGCAGATCCCCGCAGGCAAAACTTGTTAGGCCGGCTAAAATAGTGTATTCTTTTTAACGAAACAAAAAGGGGGAGTGAGCAATGATTAATAACCGTGTACTGCTGGTTATAGACGATGCTGTCGCCACCATTACCCTTAACCGTCCGGAAAAAGCAAATGCATTCGACGGGGAGATGTGGCTTGCCATGGAAGCGGCTGCCGAAGCTGTCAGGTTGAATGCTGATATAAAAGCTGTCGTTATAACAGGGGCCGGAAAAGCCTTCTGCGGCGGACTTGATATCAACCAGGCCGCAACCGAGGGAATCTCAATAGGCAACCGAACCTTACGGTTAGGATTCGAAAGCCTGCACTATTTAAGCGAAGTTTTTACCTTATACGAAAAATTGCCTGTCCCGGTCATCGCCTCAATCAACGGCGGCTGTATCGGGTTAGGCCTGGAACTGGCCCTGGCCTGTGATATCAGGCTGGCTTCGGATACTGCTGTTTTTTCCATTCCAGAAGCTCTCTTCGGTCTGGTACCCGACTGTGGAGGTACCCAGCGTTTGCCCCGCCTAATCGGACCGGCGATGGCCAAGGAACTTATCTTCACCGGCCGCCGCATTAACTCCTCGGAAGCACTGAGGATCGGCCTGATTAACCATGTTTATCGGCCAGGGGATTTAAAAAGTGAAACAAACCAGCTGGCAGCAGAAATTGCGAACATCTCTCCGGAAGCTGTCCAGGCTTCAAAACGATGCATCAATACCGCTATGAACACCCCTCTTGATGTGGGTCTGCAGTATGAAACCGCTTCAGCTGAAAGCGTGCTGGGCGAAAAAACAAAAAGGATGATCAAACATAACCGGCAATAGATGTGCAAAATAGCACACAGGCTTTTTTCTTCAGCTTATTTCAAATAGATTGACATATTATTCACAAAAAACATTAAATATAAACCGCGCAAATAACAATATTGATTAAAAGGAGGATAAAATGAACCCTGATAAAAAACATACCCGCAGATCGGCAGGGAATAATGTGCTCTATATTTCATTAATTCTAACCCTGCTTTTTGTAATCTGGGGAGCCGTATTACCGGCCAATCTTGACCTGGTAGCCGGAAATGCGTTAACCTTTCTGACTACCAACTTCGGTTGGTTTTACCTGAGCGCTGTCTTTTTTGTTTTATTGTTTATAATCGCTATAACCTTCTCGCCTTACGGTAAAATTAAACTCGGAAAAGATGATGAAAAGCCGGAATTCAGCACAGCGGCCTGGTTTGCCATGCTTTTTACTACAGGGATGGGAATCGGGCTTGTTTTTTGGAGCATTGCCGAACCGATAACCCATTTCATGAACCCACCCTTCGGAGAAGCAGAAACTGCCGAAGCGGCTGAACTGGCCATGCGTTATACTTTCTTCCACTGGGGACTGCACCCCTGGGCTGTTTTCGCTCTTGTGGGCATGGCCCTGGCGTATTTTCAATTCCGCAAAGGCATGCCGGCTTTGATCAGCTCGGTTTTCCAGCCAATCCTCGGTAACAGGATCCACGGGCCAATTGGCCAGGCAATCGATATTTTAGCCGTATTTGCCACTGTTTTCGGCCTGGGAACTTCATTAGGCCTGGGTACCATGCAAATTAACACCGGGCTCAGCCATCTTTATGGTATTCCGGATAACAATTTGGTTAATATTTTAATAATCATTGTTATCACCACTGTTTTCACCCTTGCTGCCGTTATGGGAATTGAGAAGGGGATTAAATTTATTGCCAACAATACAGTTCGCCTGGCCCTTTTAATCATGGTATTTTTACTGATGTTCGGTCCAACACGCGAGATTTTCAATTTGCTGACAAACACTATCGGCGATTATTTACAAAATCTGATTTACATGAGCCTCTGGACTGACCCGGTAATTGAAGGAGGCTGGATCAGTGGCTGGACAGTATTCTACTGGGCCTGGTGGATTGCCTGGGGTCCATTTGTCGGACAGTTTATTGCCCGCATTTCAAGGGGCAGGACCATTCGTGAATTTATCATTGGAGCACTGCTGGCCCCGACAGCATTCAGCTTTATCTGGCTGGCTATCTTCGGCGGTTCTGCTCTGAATCTGGATATCCATGCCGGTGCCGCTATTGGGGCTGCCGTAACGGAAAATGTGGCCAGTGCCCTTTTTGTTACCCTAGGGAATTTCCCGATTAGCTCGATAACTTCATTCCTGGCAATTATTCTTATCGCCGCCTTCTTTATCACCTCTGCCGATTCAGGTACTTTTGTCGTGGCGATGCTCACTTCGGGCGGAGACCAGGAGCCGGCACGGAAGCTCAAAGCGGCCTGGGGAATACTGCTTGGAGGTGTTGCCGCAGTACTTCTGGTAGCAGGTGGGCTGGGAGCCCTTCAAACGGCTTCAATCGCCTCAGCTTTTCCTTTTATGCTGGTTATGCTTTTAATGTGTTATTCTTTACTCAAAGGATTTTCAGAAGATAAGGTTGCCTAGTATGAACCCTGCTGAAAAACCTAGGCTGGCAGTAGATTTCCAGCCAGTTTTCAATTTAAAGTCCCCGCAGATATTCGCTTCTGAGCGAACCGTGGGCTTTTTGTTTAATAATCCTGTCAAGTTCGTCCAGCAAAGCATCTTTGTCCCGGGGAAGAACTGCTTTTAGCGGCAAATAATTGGAAGCATGATTAGCCCTGAATACACAGTTTGTCAATTCAAGTCCTTCTACGATCATCTTGATCTCTTGAAGCAGATCCCAGGGAGTAAGTGGTGTTAGTAAACCTGCTTTGATCTGGCGATGAATGGTCGTTCCCGGTACAGCCATCAGGCTAAGCAGCCCCAGATATTCAGGATCTATCCTGTTCAGCAGGCGGGCAGTTGATATTGCATGCTCTTCCGAACCTTCAATCCCGGCCAGGCCATTGACAACGGTGATTGAAAGCGGTATACCGGCCGCTTTTGCTCTGGCAGTACCTTCAAAGATCTGTTCCGGATTAACTCCTTTTTTAACTGCTTGCAAAACATCGGCGCTGCCACTCTCAAGACCCAGGTAGATCATGCCGAGCTTGTTATTCCCAAGCTCCCTTAATTCGGTAATACTTTTTTGCAGTAAATCCTGGGCGTTACCGTAAACAGATACCCTTTCCAGAAAAGGAAAGGCGCGATCCAGCTCCTGCAAAATTTTTAATAATTTTTCGTAAGATATGACCAGGGCGTTGCCATCAGCGAGAAAAACACGACGCGTTTGGGGCAGAAGCTTTGAGGTTAGGGCAATATCAGTTATAATCTCATCCAGTGATCGTTCTCGAAACTTTTTTTGTTTATAGGATACACAAAAAGTACAGCGATTATGAGAGCAGCCGATAGTGGCCTGCAGAATAAGGCTATTCGCTTCACTGGGAGGACGATATACATCACCTTCATATTGTAATGGAAACATTAAATCAACCTGCTTTCTTTATTACTTTATAAATATTTTTCGCCGTAAGAGCAGACAATCCCTGCAAATGAAACCAGCATAAAGACGCAAATTAAGCTATAATAAAAAAGTGTTGATCCGGGCAGGAAATAAGTTATAGCACCCGGAGCATATGGAGATCAATGGAAAAATGGATCTGGTTTATCAAAGGAGAATACAATGCCCATAAACTTAAATAGCATAACTTTACGAAAACATTTCCTGCGCTACCTGGCCCTCTTTTTCGGCCTTTTTATCATCGGTAATGGGATTGTCTTTACAATTTACGCTGATTTAGGCGTAAACCCCTGGGATGTATTACATATTGGCATATCCTATCAAACCGGGATCAGTATAGGCCGGGTAATCCAGGGAGTCGGTTTACTGCTGGTAATTGTCAGCTACTTCTTTAAAGTAAAAATCTATATCGGCACTGTCCTGAATATGATTTTTTTGGGTTTATTTGTAGACCTGGTTATCAGCTGGGGTTATGTGCCACAGCCTGATTTGCTCTGGCAGCGCATCCTGCTTTACCTGGCGGGTGTAATAGTCTTTGGATTTGGAGTCGCCGTTTACATCAGCGCCAATCTTGGTGCCGGACCACGTGACAGCTTGATGCTTGCTCTGACCAGGGCATCCCTGTTTCGAGTTGGTACAATCAGGACATTCATGGAGATATGCGCAGCCGGAATCGGTTATTTACTGGGAGGCCCCCTTGGTTTGGGAACCGTAATTTTCGCAATTACAATCGGCTTTTTTATGGAACTGGGTTTTGCCATCATCGGGTATATTAAAAAAACTGCTTCGTACGAGCGAGTGTGGAACGGCACCGTTAGACAAACCAGGGGGCTTTAAATCTGATCTCATAACACTTGGGAAGCTTCAAGATCCCAGGTTATCTGCTTTTTTGGACAGCAGTTAAGAGGAAACAACCATTTATGGTAGAATTAACATTATGAATATTATGATTAATTAAGAAAGAGGTGTGCAAATGACCAGGCCAACTTACGGGCTTGCCGGGAAGGTCTCTGTTATCACGGGTGGCAGCAGGGGTATCGGCCTTGACCTGGCCCGGCACCTTCTGAATGAAAAAGCAAAGGTGGCAATCTGCGGCCGAAAACAGGAAGGCCTTGACCGGGCTGCAGAAGAATTAAGAGGCGGGGATTCCCTGTTAACAGTTCCGGCCCATATTGCCAGTGAACAAGATGTGGAAATTTTATTTGAGCAAACAAGAGCCCGTTACGGAAGATTAGATATTCTTGTAAATAATGTTGGCATGAATTTGCTTGCCCCATCAGTAATCGATGCGGAACTTTCAACATGGCAGAAAATTATCGATACCAATCTGACCGGCGCTTATTTATGCTCACGCACTGCGGCAAAAATTATGAAGGAGTTTGGCGGAGGCAAAATTGTCAGTATATCATCAATTGCAGCCTGTCGTTCAGCACCCGGCCTTGGTATTTACGGCATTGCCAAAGCCGGAATTGAAATGCTGACCAGGGTCCTCGCTGCAGAGCTTGCACCGGATAATATTCAGGTAAATGCGGTAGCACCCTGCATGGTTAAAACCGGCTTCAGTACAGCTTTCTGGTCCAACGAGGATATCCATGACCAGATAGTCAAAACCATTCCGCTGGGCAGACTCGCAGAACCGGGGGATATTATTGACCCCATCCTTTTTCTCTGCTCCGGGGGAGCTGA
Organism: Bacillota bacterium; assembly: GCA_051748565.1. Lineage (GTDB taxonomy): Bacteria > Bacillota > Dethiobacteria > DTU022 > DTU022 > SKPH01. The sequence continues at coordinate 19,276 of JBNJHN010000010.1, forward strand.
CTTCATTACCGGGCAGGTAATTGCTGTCGATGGAGGGGCGACAGCAGTTTAGTATATCAGCTTTCTGGATTGAAAAATAAATATTCTACCCTCTGAAATAAAACCATTTAAAAAGACATTTGCAAAGACATAACTGAAACTATTGATAGAATTAAGGTGGTTTTATTATTGGCTGAAGAAAAACAGGAAGAGATCATTTACAGGAACAAGCTCCTGGAGGCTCTATTTAAAAATTCTACGGATGCCATAGTCTATTTCGACCAAAACTACCGGATCATAGACATTAATAATAATTTCCAAAAACTTTTTGGCTATTCACTAAGCGAAGTCAACGGTAAAGATGTTGATGATGTCATTGAACAGGGGAAGGAAAAATCAGCAAACCGCGATTACACAGAAAAGGTCTTAACCGGAGAAACTATAATTGCCGAAGGAACCCGCTATACAAAGGACGGTAATCCTTTAGAAGTTTTAATTAAAGGTATCCCTGTTGTTATAAACAATAAATTTTGCGGGGGCTATGCCATCTATGCCGATATAACAAAACAAAAATTAGCGGAACAGGCATTAAAGGAGTCCGAAGAAAAATACAAGGGGATACTGGGATCTATCAAGGATGGCTACTTTGAAGTGGATTTAAAAGGCAAAATTAACTTCTGCAATGAAGCAGCGGCGCGAATGCTAGGATACAGTATTGAAGAATTTATCGGGACAGACTACAGAGATATATGTAAAAACCATAAGTATGTTTTTAATACATTTAATCGCTTGTTTCAAACCGGGAAAACCAAACATATCCTGGCTACGAATATGATTCAGAAAGATGGATCAGAGGTCTACGGCGAATTAACATTATCAGTTATCCAGGATCGTTACGGTAATATTTTAGGTTTCCGGGGTCTGGGTCGGGACGTTACGGAACGCAAACTCTATGAAGATCAGCTAAAATTCCTCAGCCTGCATGATCAACTAACAGGCCTCTATAATCGTTCATATTTTGAAAATGAATTGCAGCGGCTAAGCAACAGCAGAGAATATCCAATTACAATAATTGTTACTGATTTAGATGGATTAAAGCTGATTAACGATACCGTCGGTCATGAAAAGGGCGACCAAATGTTGAAAATATGCGCTGAAATACTCGCGAACTCACTGCGCAGCTCAGATATACTGGCCCGGGTCGGCGGTGATGAACTTGTTATCGTGCTGCCGCGGACCAATTATAATTCCGGAGAGAAATTGGTTAGTCGTATACAAGCCAAAATTGAAGCTTATAACTGCATGCAGCCTGAACAGATTCCCCTTAGTATCTCGATCGGCTTGGCTACGTCTGAGAATAAAGATAAATCACTGCAGAAAACCTTTAAAGAAGCAGACGATCTAATGTATCGTGATAAGCTAAATAAAGGAGTTATTGCCAGGTCACAGATCATTAAAACTCTTATGGATAAGCTTGAAAAGATAGAATACGTTGATAAAGGGCATACCCGAAGGCTTCAGGAATTGTGCTTAAAAGTTGGAAAAGTTATACTGCTGCCCGGAGAGCAACTCTCGGCTCTCAATTTGTTGGCCCAGGTACACAACCTTGGTAAAGTAGGTATCCCTGACGATATAATATTTAAAAACGGCCACCTCACCGAAGATGAATGGACGATTATAAAGCAGCACCCGGAAAAAGGCTGCCGTATTGCCCTTGCTTCTTCAAATCTATCCGGCATCGCCGATCTGATCCTCAAACACCACGAGCACTGGGATGGAAGCGGTTATCCTCTCGGTATCGGAGGTGATGAAATACCGATTGAATGCCGTATTCTTTCAATCGTCGACGCTTATGATTCTATGACAAATAACCGTCCTTATCGAAAGGCAATGAGCAGGCATGAAGCAAAAACAGAACTTAAAAAATTTGCCGGTTCAAAATTCGATCCTGAATTAGTACAAGTTTTTTTGTCAGTACTGGAGCAATCCGGTTAACCTGGAACAGCCGTTATCTTTAGATGTGTTTGCTTTTTCCCCTCAAATTATCTCCAACCCTTTTTTGCAAAATAACTTGTAACTACTCCCAGGGAGCCTCAAGGCTTCCTGCCACTAGAGCGCCAAGTGAATTTTACTTTTTATTTCCGGCAGCGGGAAATCTTCTTTAACTTTGTTGATCTCAACTTTCGGCTGAACCGGGTCATCTTTTAAGCTGAATTCCAATTCGCTATATTCACCTTTGCGGTAGTTTAAACTGGTGCCGTCATCAATAAAGAGACGGTAAAACCCGTCTTTACCGGCATAGCAGTGCATCATCAGCGCTGTTTGGTCCATAATATTTTTTGGCGGAGAATTATACTCATCAATAGGCAAAATAGTTCCTGCCCTGACAAAAAGGGGCAATTTGGAAAGCGGAGCCGCTACAACCAAATAACGATTGCCTGTCAGCTTTTCGTCAGTCCAATAATCAAACCAGGATCCCCGGGGCAGGTAAATCATGCGATGACTAGTTCCGGGTCTCAGTACAGGGCAAACCATCAACCCTTCGCCAAGCAGGAATTGATCGTTAATCTGATAGGTCTCCGGATCATCTCCAAAATGATAGAAGAGAGGTCGCACAGCCGGTGCTCCTGTAAGGGTGCTTTCCCGTATCAGGTTATAAATATATGTTAAGAAATTATAGCGCAGGCGGATATATCCGCGCACTATGTCGAAATACTCATCGCTGAATTCCCAGGGTTCCTGGCGGACAGTGCCAATTTCACTGTGGTTGCGAAAGTAGGGAATAAAGGCACCCAGCTGTGTCCAGCGCACCAATAATTCGCCGCTGCAGTCTCCACGGTATCCACCCACATCAGCACCGACAAAAGAATATCCGCTTAAGCCTAGATTTAGAATCATTGGGATACTGCTTTCCAGGTGCTCCCAAACACTGGAATTATCACCGGTCCAAAGTGCCGCATAGCGCTGACTTCCGGCAAAGGCAGCCCGGGTCAGTACAAATGGACGTTTTTCAGGCTGCAATCGCTCCAAAGCCTCCCGGGTGGCCATGGTCTGCATCAAACCATAGATATTATGTGCTTTCGCATGAGATACATAATCTCCATTGTCGTCGATATGCACTGCTTCATCCGGAAGTGTGCCGCTTTTTTCAGTAAAGTTTGCCGGTTCATTCATATCATTCCAGATCCCATCTACCCCGCAGGCTAAAAGTTCACGGTGAAATTCACCCCACCAATGCCGTACTTCACTGCGCAGGAAATCAGGAAAAACAGCCGGTTTCGGCCAAACTTCACCCTGGTAGTTCTTACCTGATGGTATTTTAACAAAATAGCCATTTTCTTTACCTTCTTCATAAACCCTGTATCCTTCTTCAACTTTCACCCCGGGATTGACTATGACCACAACGGCAAAATCCATCTCTTTTAATTTGCTAAGAATATTTTTAAAATCATTGAAATGTTTATGGTTGACAGTAAAAACCTTGTAGGCTTCAGTATGATCAATATCGAGGTACAAAACATCACAGGGAATGTCATGTCGGCGCAGTTCAACAGCTACCCTGAGAAGCTCTTCCTGGGTCTGGTAGCTGTAGCGGCTCTGATGAAAACCCAAATATTTTCTGCGAGGCAGTGGAGGTGTGCCGGTCAGCAGAGCATAAGCACTGACCACTTCAGCAACGGAAGGGCCGTAAATAAAGTAATAATCGAGGTTCCCTCCGGCAGCCTGGAAACTGATCACCATTGAATCGCTTTTGGCAAAATCAAATTCTGTCCTATAGCTGTTATCAAAATAAATACCGTATGCATAGTCCGGAGATGCACCAATATAAAAGGGGATAGCTGTGTGCATTTCCTGAACCTGTGGATGATGGATTGGATTGTGATAAAGGACATCACTGTTGTAGTTCGCGGTGGAACTGCCGAGCTGGTTTAGCCAGGTGTATTTTTCACCGTTTCCGTAAAATCCAGTTTCTGCTAACCTTTTCTTCTCAACCCCGGGCTTCTCCATATTTACTCTTACATCTTCACTAAGCAGGCGCCCACCCCGATCGAATATATTAACGGTCAGCATTTCCCGATCAACTTCTATTTGTAAGCTGCCGGACTGCAGCCGGCAATTATCAAAACATCCCCCTGCTCCTATCGGTTTACCAACCACGGCAACCGTAGAATGCGGAACCTTTTTATCCTTACTGTATGCAAAGCGGACGATATTGTGGCTGTAGAAAATAATATGCAGGTAACAACCCGCACCTTTAATAATAAATCCTGAATCGCTACGCTTCATTTAAGATAATACCCCTTTTAAACTAAATCGCTGAGCTTAATATGGGCAACAGAAGGGTAGATATAGTCTGCCGACCCAACTCTCTCTTCCGGGCCGATGCCAATAGTGGCCATACCGGCTGTCTGAGCAGCAGCAATTCCCGCCTCAGCATCCTCGACAACAATACAATATTCGGGGGCGACGTCCATTTTTTGGGCAGCAAAAAGAAATAGGTCCGGGGCAGGTTTGGCTTTTTCAACGCTACTGCCATCAGCAATAACATCAAAAAAGAATGCTATTCCCAGGCGCTCTATAACCTGAGGAGCATTTTTACTGGCTGAAGCAAGGGCCAGCCTGAAATGCCTTGATTTTAGCTCCTGCAGCAGGGGTAGCGCTCCGGGAAGCAGATCTTTCCTGGAGATAGATTTGATCGACTCCTGGTAGTATCCATTTTTACGATCCATAAACTCCTGCATCTTTTTTTCAGAGATCTGACCGCCCTGTAAAATTAATTCCAGAGACGCCCGGCGGGAAACACCCCTCAGCTTCTCGTTGTCCTCCCTGGAAAAGGGAAGGTTTTCTTCATCAGCCAGGCGTTTCCAGGCCAGGTAATGGTGTTCGGCTGTATCGGTCAATACTCCGTCAAGATCAAAAATAAAAGCTTCTATTTTTTTATTGTATTTTTCAGGCTTGTACAGTATGCTGCCATGATTATCTTTCATAAAACGGCACTTCCTTTTTCTACTGATAGATCAAATGTGCAATGTACGACTTACACTCAACTTTCAGTTTTTTATGCTGCTCTCGAACGACCTGCAATTCATTCAAATAATACAGATGTTAAACTACAAAAGACATAAACCAGCCAAGGCAAAACTTTTTATGTAGAGTGATAGTGATGTTTTTGCTCAGGTTCTGTGAGATTAAATTTTTTATTTTCTCCATCTGTCAGAGTGACCAGTTCGCCTTGATGAGAAAAGCTGATAGTATCTCCTTCTAATAATTTGTAAGTTATATTGTTTTCTCTTGCATATACCTCTAAGAGGCATTTTTTAAAATAAATTCTAAAGCGATATTGCTTTAGCTTTTGAGGCAAATAAGGTTTAAAACAAAGTTTGCCCGCCTTGATACGCATTCCCGCAAAACCATTAACCAGACATGCCCATGATCCAGCCATATTGGCCATATGTACTCCATAATGGGTAGCCTTCATTATGTTATCCAGATCCAGCCTTACCGATATTGAAAAAAACCGGTATGCATCTTCATAAAAACCCAGCTCAGATGAAACAATACTAAAAATAGAAGGAGAAAGAGATGAATCATGGGTTGTTATCGGCTCATAGTATTTATAATCACGCCGCTTTTGCTCAAGGGAAAAGTGATCCCCCAAAAGAAAATGGGCCAATATTATATCGGGCTGTTTGCAAACCTGGAATCTATAAATAACAAGCGGATGGTAGTGGAGCAGCAGGGGATAATTTTCAGCAGGAGTCGACGCAAAATCCCAAACTTCTTTATCCAGGAAACCGTCATCCTGAGGATGGATCTGCATGGCTTCATCATAAGGTATGTACATATACTCCGCAGCAAGCAACCAGGCCTGCTTTTCTTCGTCGCGCAGTTGAATTTTCTCTGATATACGTCGATAATCATCTGGATAGTTTTGCTTTAATAACTGTGCAGTGTTATAAGCGAAGCGGAGATGCCACTGAGCCATTAAATTTGTGTAACAATTATTATTTACAAGGGCTGTATATTCATCAGGACCGGTAACCTCATTAAAACAAAATCTATTACCCCTCCTGGGTACATAAGTGCCAAGGTCTTCCCACAGGCGGGCTGTTTCAAATATTATCTCTGCACCGTATTCAAGCATAAAAGAAAAATCACCGGTTATTTCAGTATAATTATTAATAGCATAGGCAATGGCTGCATTAATGTGGTACTGCGCAGTACTGGCTGGATAATATGAAGACCCTTCTTCTCCGGCTATTGTCCGCCAGGGATAAAGGGCACCTCTTTCATGAGAAAGTTCCCGGGCCCTGCTGCGGGCATGGTCAAGAATGCTATATCTGAATTCCAATAGTTTTCGAGCTTCTTCGGGCCTGACCAAGCAAAAAAGCGGCAGCATATATATTTCAGTATCCCAAAAATAATGCCCGTCATATCCTTCACTGGTCAGGCCTTTAGCAGCAATGCCGGTCTGACCATTACTTCCGGCGCTCTGGAGCAAATGAAATAGATTGAAACGTAAACCCTGTTCGGCTTCCGGATCTCCATCGATGGAAATACCGACAGTATCCCAGAAACGCCTGCAATAATGTCTCTGTTCATCAAGAAGGGCATTAAATCCAATAATCCTGGCTTTCGTCACTAACTTCTCGGCCAGATCAGGCAGATCTTCAACTGGGTAATCCCGGGAAGTATAGTAAGACACATATTTCACCATGGTTACTTTTTCTTTCTTTTCGGCATTAAATTGGAACCTGGTTGAAACTGTATTTTCAGATTGCTCGGTTTGCACAACCGGAGTCTTTTTCTCCATTAAATGGTTTTCCATTGCACAGGCCAAAGTCAGCTTTGAACGCCTGGTTTCCTGAATCATTACCGCCCGGGTATTCACAGCTTTTATGTTACACACTACCATACACAGGTCACCCAGTGATGCGGCAAACCTGGGATCATATTCTTCGTGTGTATGATTGTCAACATCTCCATTTAAGGAAGAACAAATTGTTATTTTGCCGGAAAAATTAAGTGGTTCAACCTGATATTGAAAGGCCATGAGGTGACGATGTGAGAAAGGTACCAGCCTCTTAACTGTGACCTTAACTTCTCTGCCCCGGGGAGATCTCCAGATTATTATTCTGGTTTGATATCCATCTTTCATGTCCAGCGTTCTTTTATATTCTAAAAGATTCCCGCTTTGCAGGTTTAAACATTCATCTTCCAGGAATAAATCAATAATTTTACTGTCTGTAACATTTAGCATGGTTTGAGTATTTAATGCATAGCCATAACCTCTTTCAGCATGGGGTATGGGCACCGACTCGTAAAAACCATTCAGGTAAATCCCATCGATAGATCGGGTTGAGTTTCGATTGAAACCTTCTTCAAAACTACCCCGGATACCGATATAGCCATTGCCGAGAGCAAATATGGTTTCACTGAGCTGGTTATTCTTTACAGGCAAGCTTTCCTCCGATATTTTCCAAGGATTAAGTGGATAAATTGGCGTATTGTCAAGTTTCAGTAATTTCATATTTTACTTTCGTACTCCCTTTTAGATAGATGATATTAAATGGGATATCATTTATTTTATCGGTGAGCTCATAGCAAACCATTCATTAAAAGAGGCCTGATAAGGTTTTTACTGGATTACAATATAAGCGCGCCGAATATCAATCGCATGTATTAAACAACAAAAACCTTTTTTTAGGATCAAGTTGTTAAATATTTAATTTAGCGTTTGAAAATTCGAATACAGGTTATGCTTACTTCACATACCAGCTGACGTTTACGAGGACCATTTATCTAAAAGTGGTTTTAGAAAACTTTAATCATATTATAGAAAGCCTGTTTCCGACTGTCAAGCTTATTATAGTATTAATTGGTAATTATACTTATATTTTCTATTTATTGTTCGTTGTAAACTTTTTATTGAAATTATGTGGGATAAACGAGTACTATACCAATATTCATAACCGCTTAATAAAAGCTATGCGGGCAAATCCTGTAAGGATAATACAGCACAGGCAGGGCTTCATTAACAATTCAACAAGTCATGTTAAGAGTATATCTAAAAATTTTTATTCGTTCAGGTTTTTCTTTTCACCGGTCACCAGAAAGATTACATCTTCAGCAATATTAGTCGCATGGTCAGAAATCCGTTCCAACCAACGGCCGACAAAAAGAAGGTGTGTTGCCTGAGTGATCGTCTTCGGATTTTCCATCATGATGGTTAGCAGTTCGCGGAAGATCTGGCCAAAGAGATTATCCACCTCATCGTCATCTTTGCCTACTTCAGTGGCCAGATCGACATCTTCACGCACGTAAGCATCCAGGGCTTGCTTGACCATTTTCTGGCTCAGAAGGGCCATGCGCGGAATATCAACCAACGGCTTGATCAAAGGCTGATAGGCTATACGCAGGGTAATTTTTGCTATGCTGGTAGCATAATCGGCCATACGCTCCAGGTCGTTAATCATTTTAAAGAGTGTGGCTACCCGCCGCAGGTCTTTGGCCATTGGCTGTTGAGTGGCAATTACTTCCAGAATTTTTTCTTCAATCTCTCTTTCAAGATCATCTATTATATCATCACCGTCGATCACGGTTTGAGCCAACTTGAGATCCTGATTTTTTAATGCTTCAATTGAGCGGGCTATCGAAACTTCCACCAGGCTGCCCATTTGCTGAAGCTTTTCCTGCAGCCAACTCATTTTCTCCTCGTATACTACTTTGCGTTCACTCCAACCTGACATATCCATCTTTAATTCTCCTTTAGCTGATAGAAGTTTATCCAAAACGTCCTGTAATATAATCTTCAGTACGCTGATCCTGTGGTTTTGTAAATATTTGGGAAGTTTTTCCCCACTCGATCATTTCTCCCTGCAGAAAAAAACCGGTAAAGTCTGATATTCTTGCTGCCTGCTGCATGTTATGTGTAACAATGATAATGGTGTAATCCTGGCACAGATCCCGAACCAGGTCTTCTATGCGTTGTGTGGCAATGGGGTCTATCGCTGAAGTCGGCTCATCCATTAAAAGGATCCTTGGCTGTACGGCCAGAGCCCTGGCTATGCAAAGGCGCTGCTGCTGGCCGCCTGAAAGAGCAAGGGCCGGATCATGAAGGCGGTCTTTAACTTCATCCCACAGGGCGGCGCTCTTTAAACTTTCTTCTACTATTTTATTAAGCGCTGCCTTATTCTTCTGCCCATCAATTCGCGGACCGTAAGCTATATTATCAAAAATGCTTTTTGGAAAAGGGTTGGGCTGTTGGAAAACCATTCCAACCTTTTTACGCAGCTTTACCACGTCTGTAAGCGGATCATATATATCCTCACCATGCACGGTTATCTTTCCTTCCAGCCTGGTCCCCGGAATCAGGTCATTCATACGGTTTAAAACTCTCAAAAAAGTTGACTTTCCACAGCCTGACGGGCCTATGAGCGCAGCAACCCCTTTTTCTTTAACCGAAATATCTACATTAAACAAAGCCTGCTTCGAGCCATAGAAAAAATTTAATCCCTCAACTTTTACTTCGCTGTAACCATTTTCTATATTTTCTGTTTGTTCTTCAGATAATATGTTTGAATTTTCCAGAGTAGTTACATTTTCTTTTTTTATTTTAATCATTTTAAACAGGTTCTTTAAGTCATGAACCTTCCGGCACCCCTTTCTAATAATTATTATCCTGCCAATATCATTTTTATAAACTGCAAAGGTTAATATCCCAAAAACTTAAGCTACAGCCCTTTTGCCACCCTGCTCCTATAACGTTTACGCATTAAAACAGCAGCCAGGTTAAGGATAAAGACCAACATCAGTAAAACAAGCGCTGTTCCGTAAGCAATCGGCCGCACCTGCGATATGGAATGATGCTGGGTAGCCATAATAAAAAGGTGATATGGCAGGGCCATAAACTGGCTTCGAATAGAATCCGGTAAATGCGGGAGGAAGAAAGCTGCACCTGTCGCCAGAATCGGGGCAGTTTCACCGGCCGCTCGGGCCAGGCCCAGTATAGTACCTGTAAGGATTCCGGGTAAGGCTCTTGGCAGCACTACAGTACGCACAACCTGCCAACGCGTAGCCCCCAGGGCAAAAGATCCTGCCCGGTAAGCACGTGGCACTGTTATCAGGGCTTCTTCTGCTGCAGTGACTGTAACCGGTAGTGTTAATAGCCCCAGCGTAAAACCGGCTGCAATCAGAGAGGGCCCGAAACCAAAAAACTTAACAAACACGGCCATCCCGAAAAGCCCGAAAACAATTGATGGAACCCCGGCCAGATTGCGCAGGGACATTCTTACAAGCCGGGTAAAACGCCCTTGTACAGCATATTCATTAAGGTAGATGGCAGCACCAACTCCCAATGGAACAGCAAATGCGATTGTAATTACAGTTACATAAAAAGTTCCAACTATAGCAGGGAAAATTCCTCCCTCGGTCATTCCAACCCTGGGTGGTTGGGTTAAAAACTCCCAGTTTATAACCCCTATCCCCTTGGATAAAATGTCATAAACGATTACACCCAGGATAAAAAGAACCAGAACCAGGGTGAAGCGCAGTACCCAGTACCCTGCCAGTTCCATTTTACGCCATTCCCCGTATGCTTTAGCTGCGGGTTTCGTTATTGTAAGGTCTGTTTTCACTATTTATTCACCTCCGGGTTACGGTGAATCAATATATCGGCAAGCAGGTTGACAATAAATGTGATGGTAAATAAGAGTAATCCGGCCACGAAGAGAGCGTGAAAATGGGTTGAGTTGAAAACAACATCCCCTATATCAATAGCTATGCCGGCGCTCAAGGTTCGAACTGAGTCAAGAAATGACTTGGGCGAGGCGATCATATTTCCGGTAACCATCAGCACAGTCATCGTTTCTCCAATTGCCCTTCCCATTCCTAGCAGCGAAGCAGCTATAATTCCTGAAAATGCTGCCGGCACAGTAACTTTCCAGATCGTCTGCCAGCGTGTACCACCCAGGGCCAGTGAAGCGTTTCGATATTCTTTTGGCACTGCAGTTATCGCATCTTCGGCCAGGGTTATTATCGTAGGCAAAGCCATAATCCCAACCAGGATGGCACCGTTAAGAGCCGTTATTCCACTTGGAACATTAAAAATCCGGGATATCAGTGGTGCAATTACGACCAGGCCAAAGAAGCCGAGAACAACTGAAGGAATACCAGCTAAAACTTCGACAATCGGTTTAAACAGCTCTCTTTCCCAGGGCGCAGCAATTTCTGCAAGGTAAGCGGCAGCAGCTACACCAATCGGAACAGCAAAAACCAGCGCCCCCACTGTAACCATAAAAGTACCATAAATCATATTAAAGAGACTGTAGGTAGGCTCCCCGTAAGCTCCCGGATTCCACCTGCCGGGAGTTATAAAGGGAGCAAGCCCAATTTCCCGAAGGGCAGGCCAGCTATTTGAAAGCAGGGTAAATAAAATACCGGCTAAAAACAAAATAATAGCCAGACCACAGATTAGAAAAAACACCTTCATTACTCTTTCAGAGATGGATTGCAAAGGTATCCTCCTTCAACAAGCCGGCTGATAATCATTCAAGCCGGCTTTCATAAATTGCCCCTGCAGCCCACTTCTAAAGCAGTAAACTGCAGGGTTATGAGGGATTTTCTACTGTAACGCAGCCTTGTTAAACTCAACATCAGCCGCTGTAATCGGGTAAAATCCTTCCTCTAAAACAATAGCCTGGCCGGCATCGCTCACTTCGAAGAGGAAAAAGTCAAGCAGCGCTCCTTCAGGTTTGCCAGCAATAAACTGATAAAGCGGACGGGTCAGCGGATAGTCGCCGCTGGTTACATTTTCTAAAACTGTTGGATCGTATGCCTGTGATCCTTCATCTGCAGCTACAGAAAGTGCCTTTATACCGTCTTCATTGGCGTAACCAATTGCAGCATAACCAATTCCACCGGCATCACCAATAACTGCCTCAACAATGTCAGATGTTCCGGCCATGTTGCGCTTTCTCTCAGAGTATTCGCCCTGAACAACCTTCTCCATAAAGAATACGTATGTGCCGGAAGTGCTCTGACGCCCGTAAAGGGTTATTTCCATATTTTCCCCACCGACTTCAGACCAATTTGTTAATTCGCCGCGAAAAATTGCCCCAATCTGGTCAACAGTAAGTTCTTCAACGGGGTTATTTTCATTTACTATTACAGCGACACCATCGACGGCAAAACGTACGGCATAAGCTTCAACGCCATGTTTTGCTTTTACTTCTTCTAATTCGGAATCTTTCATTGGGCGGGAAGAGTTGGCAACATCGATATCACCGTCAATTAGTGAAGAGATCCCAACGCCGGATCCACCACCGGTAACGGCGATAGAAACATGCGGGTTATCATTCATGTATTCTTCTGCCAACCTTGTAACAACATTAACTTCTGAGTCAGAGCCGCCCAGCATAATGGAAACGGGCTCTTTGATTTCTTCCTCTGCATCGTCCCCTGTATTTGTTTCTCCATTATCCGGAGTTTCAACCGGATTTGCTGCCTGCTGGCCGCCACAGCCTGACAGAAGCATAACTGCTGCCAGTAAAATAATTCCTGCTAAAGTCAACCACCTTTTTTGGTTCATACCGATCCTCCTAAAGAAATAGTAAATGCTTTGATAAGAATACCGGTATGAGGTTAAATATAAAGGAAGAAAAGGTAAAAATACTGTTAAATTGAAGTTAAATCTTGAGAAGCTGAAAGAGAGAGTTTGAAGGTAAATGTAGTTCCTTCTCCTGCTTTACTGGATAGATCATATGATGCATCATGGGCTTCCAGGATATGTTTAACTATAGAAAGCCCTAATCCGGTACTGCCGGCCTTGCGGGAACGGGATTTGTCAACCCGGTAGAAACGTTCAAAAACATATGGCAGGTCTTCCTCGGGAATACCTGGACCATTGTCTTTAATTTTTATTTCTGCATGGCTGCCGTCGACTGACATGAATACATTTACTATAACGCCCTCATAACCATGCTTAATGCTGTTTTCCAGGATATTAACCAGTGCCTGTCCAAGCCACTCAGGATTACCGGATACATAAACTACATTTTCCGGCATATTTAATGTGATTTGAGCGCTTTGAACTTTTCTAACATCTTCAACCCTTTTAAGCGCCTCTCCAATCAACCCTTTCAGATCTACCTGCTCTTTCTTAATAAAACCTTTCTCATTTTCGATCTGTGCTAAATCGAGCAGATCATCAAGCAGGCTGGAAAGCCTCTTGGTTTCCTTGTCAATAACCTGCAGGAAATCTATTAGCTGTTCACGGTTAAGCTCTTCATGAATAATCGTCTCTGTATAGCCACGTACCGTCGTTAAAGGAGTACGTAACTCATGAGACACATTCGCTACAAAGTCGCTGCGCATCTTTTCAATGGAGCGCAGTTCTGTTGTATCATGAAAGAGGATTAAATTGCCGATTATACGATGATTAGTTCCATGAACCGGTAAAATATATGTATCCAGGACAGTAGGCCTGGGGTAATATAGATTCACCTCCATCACCCTTGTCTCGCCATCGATAGTTACAGCTCTCAAATTTTCATTCAGGGCATAATTGCGGATTGCGAGGTTGAATGATTTACCGATTACATCATCACGACTAAGATCAAACAGTTCTTCTGCTGCTGGATTAATCAGCTCAATTTTTAAATCCCGATCGGTAAGAATGATCCCGCTGCTCATTGAAGATACTACAGTCTCAAGCTTGTTCTTTTCCCATAAAACCTGTTCAATTTTTTTGTTCAGGGCAATGCCCATTTCTTTTATATTCTTGGCCAGGTCAGCCAGTTCATCTTTGCCGGCAACCTCCAATGATGGTGAAAAATTACCCCCGGCAATTGAATTAGCGGCAGCGCTTATTTTTTTAATTGGCCCGGTAATCCGATCTGAAAAGACAACTGAAGCGACGAGTGCGGCAAGTGCAGCTACAAAAAGAGCACCGAGTATAAAGAGCTTAAGGCTGAAAACCGCCTGATTGATATCATTCAGTGATAATGCAAGACGCACAATTACTGTTACTTTACCGTTATTGCCCTCTATCCCTGCAATGCCCAGTGGCACCGCCATGTAATACATTTCTTTATCTAGAGTTACACTGTGACGGGTTGCCGTTCCCTTACCCTGCCTAAGAGCTTCTAAAATCTCGGGACGATCCCCGTGATTTTCCATAAAAGCCGGATCCTGTGCTGAATCTGCAAGAACAGTCCCATCATAGTTAACAAGGGTTAATCTGAGGTCAAACTCCTCCCCAAGGTTTTTAATTATTGAATCGAGATCTTCAGACCCGGCATCGCGATCAAGCTTTTCTTCAACCAGTAAAGAAACCAGCCTGGCCTGGATATAAAGGTTTTCACTTAAAGTCTGCATATAAAAATAATTTAAAAACCAGATAAAAAAGGCTCCCATCAGAATTACTATCAAAGCTATAACGACAAGGTAATATGATATGAGGCGCCAACGAATACCAATAAACAAAATTATATCCTCCCCGGATTGAAACCAAAAACTAAAGATGGCGGGGGCATCTAAGACTTGTCGGACTTAAATTTATACCCAACGCCCCGTACAGTTTCTATAAAATGAGGATTGGCAGGATCGGCCTCTATTTTTTGACGCAGGTAGCGTACATGAACATCCACAGTGCGTGTATCGATCTCGACTTCATAACCCCATACTTTGTCCAATAGAATTTCCCTGGTTAATACTTTTCCCGCATTTGACATGAGCAATTGAAGAAGTAGAAATTCTTTATGGGTCAGATTGCGTTGTTCGCCACCTACCAAGACCTGATGCCGCTCAGGGTAAAGAACTATTTCGCCGTATTCCAAGGCATCTTCTTCATTTTCAGGTCGCCCCTCTATCTGCTGTGGCTGTCTATCCAACCGTCGCAGCATCGCCCTTACCCTGGCCACCAATTCCCGAACACTAAAAGGCTTAATCATATAATCATCGGCTCCAAGTTCCAAACCAAGCACTTTGTCAAATTCTTCTTTGCGGGCTGATAAGATCAAAACAGGAATTGATGCGGTCTTTTCATTGCTTCGCAGGCGGCGGCATACCTCGAGGCCATCCATTTCAGGCAGCATGATATCAAGAATAATCAGGTCCGGGGCTTGTTCCAAAACTATCGCGAGAGCTTCCCTGCCGCTGCCGGAGCTGTTTACCCGGTATCCTTCTTTTTCCAGGTGAAAGGAGAGAAGACGAACAATATCCTCTTCATCCTCTACAACCAGGATATGACGCCGCTCATATTCGCTGTATTTAGTTTCCATGTTTGCATTTTAACACATACCCGCTGAATTTATAACACAAACCCGCATAACTTATGACTCCGAATCGTTTTCCGGTTTAAATTATATTCTTCCTGTCGCAATGCTTCGCAATGCTTCTTGCCTCTTCCGCACCCCCGAACTTGTAATGGTCTATGTAACATGTTAAAATCAACACGGTTATATACGGAAGATTTTGTAAAATAAAGCGTTTTCACAACAATTATATATGGAGGTGCCTTTATTGAATAAACAGATTGAAACAATGGACGGCAATACAGCTGCATCATACATCGCTTACGCCCTCAGTGATGTTGCGGCAATCTATCCAATCACGCCGTCATCCCCTATGGCTGAGATATGCGATGAATGGGCTGCCTACGGGCGTAAAAATATTTTTGGCCAAACACTGCATGTGGCAACTATGCAGTCGGAAGCCGGCGCAGCAGGAGCTGTACACGGGTCGCTGGTAAGCGGTGCACTTACCACTACATTTACCGCATCCCAGGGATTGCTGCTAAAAATCCCTAACATGTATAAAATTTCCGGTGAACTACTCCCTTCCGTATTTCATGTTTCGGCCAGAGCCTTATCCACGCACGCATTATCTATCTTCGGCGATCATTCCGATGTTATGGCAGCCCGACAGACCGGTTTTGCTTTGCTGGCCTCCAATTCAGTCCAGGAAGTAATCGATCTGGGTCTGGTTGCCCACCTGAGCACTATTAAAACAAGGGTACCTTTCTTGCACTTCTTTGACGGCTTCCGAACCTCGCATGAAGTTCAGAAAGTGGAGCTTATTGATTATGAAGATATTAAAAAAATGGTTGACTGGGACGCAATCAAAGCTTTCCGGGAACGCGCTCTGAATCCGGAAAAACCTCATCAGCGCGGCACAGCCCAGAACCCTGATATTTACTTCCAGAACAGGGAAGCAGCAAACCGTTATTACCTTGAAACACCAGAACAGGTTGAAGCTGTCATGGAACAGGTTTACGAACTTACAGGCCGGCGCTATAACCTCTTCGATTACAGCGGGGCTCCTGATGCAGAGGCAGTAATAGTCTGTATGGGTTCCGCCTGTGAGACTATAGAAGAAACAGTTAACTACCTCAATAAGCAGGGAGAAAAAGTGGGCTTGATTAAAGTTCGTCTTTACCGGCCGTTTTCAAGGGAACACTTTTTATCTGTGCTTCCCTCCACCTGCCAAAAAATTGCCGTTTTAGACCGGACCAAGGAACCCGGTGCTTTGGGTGAACCACTTTACCAGGATGTCTGTACTGCTTTGATGGAAGTTCACCAGACCCCATTAATTATCGGCGGACGTTACGGATTGGGTTCCAAAGAATTTAATCCCTGTATGGTCAAAGGCGTCCTGGACAATCTTAATTCTGATCAACCTAAAAACCACTTTACGGTCGGGATTACCGATGATGTAACCCATACTTCGCTCGAAGTTCCCGAATGCCTGGACACTTCACCGGAAGGGACTTACCGGGCCAAATTCTTTGGACTTGGAGCAGACGGAACCGTTGGTGCCAATAAGAACAGTATTATTATTATCGGAAATAACACTGACCTGTATGCCCAGGGTTATTTTGTCTACGATTCAAAAAAATCGGGCGGTATTACCGTATCTCACCTGCGCTTTGGTCCCAGTGAAATAAAGTCGACTTATCAAATTGACCAGGCCGACTTTGTCGCCTGCCACAATCCTTCATTTGTCACCCGTTACGATATACTAGAGGGAATCAGGGAAAATGGTACATTTCTTTTAAACTCCGAATGGGGTATCAAGGAAATGGAAGAACATTTACCGGCTCAAATGAAACAAACCATCGCCAAAAAGAACCTGAAGTTCTACAACATCGATGCTTTCAGGATCGCAGGCGAAATCGGACTTGGTGGCAGAATTAATGTTATCATGCAGGCCGCTTTCTTTAAGCTGTCAGAGGTAATCGAACCTGAACTGGCTTTCAAAGAAATTGAGAAAATGATCCAGAAATCGTACGGCAAAAAAGGAGCCGAGATTGTAGAAAAGAATGTCTCTGCAATCTATGAGGCCCTGGAAGCACTCGAGGAAGTTTCCTACCCCGATAACTGGGCCGAATCGGACAAAGGAGCTGTCTTTATGGCAGAAGATGCCCCACAATATGTCCGTGAAACTATTTACCCAATGATAGAGCTTAAAGGGGATGATTTGCCTGTTAGCGCTTTTAATCCAGACGGTACTGTCCCGACAGCAACAACCCGCTATGAAAAACGTGGCATTGCCATCCAGGTTCCTGTCTGGATTCCCGAGAACTGCATCCAGTGCAACCAGTGCTCATTCATCTGCCCGCATGCGGCAATCAGACCATACCTGGCACGCTCCGAAGATCTGAAAGATGCCCCGGACAGTTTCGTTACCCTGGAAGGCAGCGCCAAAGATATAAAAGGACTACAATACCGCATCCAGGTTACCCCACTTGATTGCACCGGCTGTGGAAACTGTGTCGATGTATGCCCTGCTAAACCGAATGCACTGGAATTGAAACCTCTTGAATCAGTGGGACGCATCGAAGACGAAAACTTCCGTTATGCAGAAAATTTACCCGAGTTTGATCTTGACATTTCCGCCAATACTGTGCGTGGCAGCCAATACCGCAAACCTCTATTCGAGTTTTCAGGGGCCTGCGCCGGCTGCGGTGAGACTCCTTATGTCAAGGTAATAACTCAATTATTCGGAAATAGAATGCTCATTGCCAATGCAACCGGCTGTTCATCTATTTACGGTGGCAATGCTCCTACAGTGCCCTACACTATTGACAGCAGGGGACGTGGGCCGGCCTGGGCCAGCTCTCTCTTTGAGGATAACGCTGAGTTTGGTTACGGTTACTCTTTGGCCGTAAAACAGCTGAGAGCCAAGCTGATTGAACAGGTTAACCAAATCCTGGAAACATCAATTTCCGAACCTTTTATGAAAGCTCTGCAAAATTGGCTCGAAGTTAAAGACCTTGGCGAACCTTCCCTCAAAGCCGCCGATCAAGTAAGAGACCTTCTGGAACTGGAAAAAACAAAACCCGAAAACGAAGAACTGCTTAAACAGATCCGGGAGAATGCAGCCCTGCTGCCCAAACGTTCTATCTGGATTTTTGGTGGAGACGGCTGGGCATATGATATCGGTTTTGGAGGCCTTGACCATGTTATCTCAACAGGAGCCGATGTTAACATACTGGTCTTGGATACCGAAGTTTACTCCAATACAGGTGGGCAGTCATCAAAAGCAACTCCTACTGCTGCCATTGCCAAGTTTGCCGCAGCAGGTAAGGAAATCCGTAAAAAAGACCTAGGCTTGATGGCAGTTACCTACGGGTATGTATATGTGGCAATGGTTTCAATGGGCGCAAACAAGAATCAATTGATGAAAGCACTTGTTGAAGCTGAATCATATCCAGGGCCCTCGTTGATCATCGCTTACTCGCCATGTATTGCTCATGGTATAGATATGAGTATGAGCCAGCGTGAGGGCAAACTGGCTGTGGAATCAGGTTACTGGCCTCTGTATCGCTTCAATCCTCTCTTAACTGCTGAAGGCAAAAATCCGTTTATACTTGACTCGAAGGAACCTAAGGAAGACTTGCGTACTTTCATGATGAATGAAGTTCGTTTTCGTGCCCTGACTAAGGAATTCCCCGAACGAGCGAAAATGCTTTTTGAAAAAGCTGAGGAAGTGGCAAAAGAGAAACTTGAGATGTATAAGAAGCTGGCCGAAGCGCAATCAGGCTCTGAAGAGTAATTATTTCAGGGTTAAACAATCCTTGGTTCGATATCAAGCTTAAAAACGGAGAAGGCGCGGCTTAACCGCGCTTTCTCCGTATCAATACCTATTAATTATATTTAAGATACTTTAAATCATGGATAGTCTGCCTTATTTAAGACTAAAGATCAATCATTATCTCCTCCCGGCTCAAACGCGGGCGGGGGAGAGGAGATTGTGCCGGATAACCAATTGGTAATAGAGCCACCACTTCGATTTCTTCCGGCAGATTAAGCGCATCATGCAGCTGCTTTGGATTAAACAACCGAACCCAGCAGCTGCCTAAGCCTAGAGCAGCAGCCATTAAAACCATATGTTCCACGGCAATGCCGATATCGATATAGGCGGAAGCAGGTATGACTACATCTTCCACCTTTTCAGGCATTTTTCTGTTATAAATAAAAGCGGCCGCCTCTTCGCTGACCACATCAGACTGTACAAGTTCGTTTAATCTTTTTTTTACATGCCTGCGGATATAAGAACCCCGATCAATGCAGCATACAAAAATAACAGGGGCTTCGAGGACAAAGGGTTGGAAAACGGCTTCTGCTATTTTCTCTTTATCTTCTGTATTTTTTAACATAGCAAAGCGCCAGGGCTGACGGTTGGTTCCTGACGGGGCCAACCTTGCTGCTTCAATGATTAGATCCAGTTTTTCTGTGGGAACCTGGCGGGCATCAAATTTCCTGATGCAGCGGCGATCCTTTATAACTTCCAGGCAGCTTCCATTCAATCCTGATCACCTCCATATTACTTTTTTCGTTTGCTAAACCACTTTGACAACCGGCTCGGTTTTTTGGAAAAGTCGATTTCAGCCAGGGCCTCCTGAGCGGCTTCATAACCTCTTTTTATTAGCAAATCAACCTTACCGGTATCGTGAAAAGCAATATCACTTAAATCAGGTTCAATTATGACATCGGTTTGCTTTTGCGCCGGCAGTTCCTGCTGGTGGCGCATAACATAAAATGATTGGATTAAAACTTCAAAGATTGATTCAGGCTCCTTTTGCAAAGGACTCTGGGCAACTACATTAACTGCTATCAAATAATCGATATCCCTGCCTTTGAGCAGAGCCGACGGCAGGTTGTCAAGCAACCCCCCGTCTACAAGCAGCAGTTTATCTCTTTTTACAGGTGTGAATATGCCAGGGATAGCACAGCTTGCGACTACTGCATCTGCAACAGGTCCTTCATCAATTACTATTTCTTCTCCGCTTACTAAATCAACTGCATTTACCAGAAGAGGAAGTTCTAACTGATCAAAAATAATATCGCCAAGGTGTTGTTTGATTATTTTCAGAAGACGTTCAGAGTCAATTAATCCTTTACGTGGAATGGATATTTTTACCAGATCTTTCCATGACATCTTTGACGCAATTTCAGTAAGTTCATCTACAGACTTGCCGGAACAGTAAAGAGAGCCGACGATACTTCCGGCACTTGTCCCAGCGATGCAGCATATTTTGGCTTTGCGCTCTTCCAGGTAGCTGAGAACTCCGATATGTGCAATACCTCTCGCTGCCCCTCCACTTAAGGCCAGCCCGATTCTCATTATCATCAACCTTCCCTTTTAGCTAAGTGAAAAGTATTGGAATAGATTTATTTATTCATATTACTTATAATCCGCAGCCCTTCCAGAGTCAAAAGCGGGTTAACCCTGCAGATAGTTTCTGATTCACGGGCAATCAGCGAGGCAAATCCTCCAGTGGCAATAACCTTGGGCTCAATGCTAAATTCTTTGATCATCCGACGAACTATGCCATCAACCTGGCCGACAAATCCGAAAACAATCCCTGATTGCATGCTGGCTATTGTATCTTTGCCAATAACCTTTTCCGGCCTTACTATTTCCACACGAGGCAGTTTGGCCGCTCGTTGAAAAAGTGCTTCCAGGGATATACCAATTCCGGGAGCTATTACTCCGCCTAAATAGTCACCGTTTTCCGATACAGCACAAAAGGTGGTAGCCGTACCAAAATCTACTATAACCAGCGGCCCACCATAAAGGTTAAAGGCAGCAACAGCATTTACAATCCGATCAGCTCCCACTTCTCGAGGATTATCTGTTACAATATTTAAACCGGTTTTAATTCCGGGGTTAATTATGAGAGGCTCAACGTGAAAATATTTTTCAGCCATACGCTCCAGAGAATACATGAGCGGTGGAACAACCGAAGATATGGCAATAGCTCTGATATCGCTTAATTTAAGTTTACTATTGTGGAGGAGGTTTTTAACAATCATGCCCAGTTCATCTTCGGTACTATCTTTACGAGTAGCCAATCGCCAATAAACTAAAATTTGATCATCACGATAAATTCCAAGCATGATATGAGTATTGCCGACGTCAATAGCAAGAAGCAATTATGTCACCTCGATTAATTAAATTTATGATCCGGCTGAATTATTAAGCACTTAAACTATAGCAGATTGGACCTGCTTTGAAAAGATATCTTAGGCTGGCCTGGAATTCTGGAGTGCATTATCGTGAAGGAAAAGAAACCGATCCGTCGAAGTACACCGATTACAATGACAGCCAGATCCGACTGAGGAGGAACAGATTTTGCTTTTAAAAAAAATGGGTGTAACTAATTATTTTATTGCCATGCTGGTTTTGCTGGGAATTACCTTATTACTGGTTATCTCAATTTTTATTCTGACTGCTTATATTCCGGAATCCCTGGGTCGTAATCCTTATAATTACGAAATAAACAGCGCCTGTGAATTCGAACCCTGGTCATTTGAAGCTGATGGCCTGGAGGCTGCCTTTCCACAAGGTGGAATTATTGTCAATGTTAATAGAACTGACCGCAGCAGAAGCGATCTGCTGCTGGGCCAGGGAACCTTCCGGTATAACGGCCAGCAGCTTGTTGCCGAGCAACCCGGAGGTTTATTCATGGTTACGGATCATCAGCTTTTTGAGCAAATCAGGGGGGATATTTTCTTTATACCCCTGGAAGATACAACATTAACCAGCCAGTTATCGTCAATCGTAGATAAACAAATAGGGTTTCCTGTTATCTGGGAAGATACATTTCCCATGATTTTTCACAGCCAGGAAGGGTTAATCTATCAATACTTTATAACTCCGGAAGGAGATCCAATTCTTCCCCCGGGCAATTACAATACTTATACTGCTCTGCTTGGTTCATTTCTGGTTTATACTCTTTTCATAATAATCTTACTTATGGTGCTTACAATATTATCACCCGATCATCGCTACTCCAATTACTGGATTCATTTAGGCAAAACGAAACCAGGATTTTTCAGCCTTGCACTTGTACCAATAATAACAGGCCTTCTTGCAGCAAATAAAATCGCCCCTGAAATTTTCGGATGGCCGGAATATTATACTGTATTCGGGTTATTATTAATTATTGTGGTGCTAATTTTATTGGCAAAGCAGGGGATAATAGATTATCTGGACTTTGGTTTGCGCCGGGACAAATTTCACAGGGGGTATCTTTTGGCGGTAGTAGCAGCAGCGCTAGTTGTCGGAGCATCAAGAGGATTGCCTGAGGGGCTTAATATTGATGGGGCAAATACATTTCTGATGCTACCATTATTATTCATATTGTTCGGCCTTCCGAGTGAAATGATCTGGCGCGGCTATATTCAGACATTTTTGAGCCGTTGGCTGGGTGTAACAAAAGGATTGCTTTCAATGGCCCTGCTGGCTGCTGTTGTCCACTATGTATACCTGGGAGTAACAGTGCCCTGGATGCTGGATTATTCGTATACTTACCTCGAGGTAGCTATTATAGTTCCGGGCCTAGCAATTATACTCGGATACCTTTACCTGCGCACAGAAAATATACTGGCTTGTGCGTTTTTACATAGCCTGATTCTTTGGTTGCCCGGTATTATTATTTAATTGCAGAGAGGCGGTATTAAATTGGACAAGGGGAAAATCATCAAAGCCGTGGAAATGATCCTTGAAGCAGTCGGCGAAGACCTGAACCGGGAGGGTTTACGTGGAACACCCCAGCGTGTGGCTAATATGTACACTGAACTTTTCAGCGGATTACAGGAAGACGCCAATTCTCATTTAAAAACCTGTTTTATTGAAGATGGTCATGACGAGATTGTGCTGGTTAAGGATATATCCTTTTATTCGATGTGCGAACACCATTTGCTCCCTTTTTACGGAAAAGCTCATGTTGCTTATCTGCCATCAAAAGGTAGAATAGTCGGCCTCAGCAAGCTGGTCAGAGTAATCGAAAGCGTTTCGAGGCGCCCTCAGCTTCAGGAACGGTTGACCAGTAATGTGGCTGATATTATAACCGAAGAACTGAAACCCAAAGGAGTAGTCGTCGTAGTTGAAGCCGAACATCTCTGTATGAGCATCCGAGGTGTGGGTAAACCGGGTTCGATTACTGTTACATCTGCCGTCCGGGGGTTATTCAGGCGTAATCCCAGTTCCCGTGTTGAAGTATTCAGCCTGATCAAGGGGAAAAACAATTAAGTAAAGGAAGAATAGATGGAGAGGATTAATCGAATTATAAGCAACCCTGATTATCAAATCTACCTGCAGAAAAACAGGTGTGAAGAAAATAACCGCCCTTTCTGCAATCATCACTTTGAACACCTGCTTTCAGTAGCTCGTCTCACATATATTTTACTGCTCGAGGATGGCT
The DNA here is from genome assembly GCA_051748565.1 of Bacillota bacterium. GTDB lineage: Bacteria > Bacillota > Dethiobacteria > DTU022 > DTU022 > SKPH01. The sequence continues at coordinate 42,968 of JBNJHN010000010.1, forward strand.
GCCCGTTTATTTCCCGGGAAATAGTCTATGCAGCAGGCCTGCTCCATGACATAGGTCGATGGTACGAGTATCAATCTGAAGCAGATCATGCGCAATTCAGTGCAGAACTGGCTTTAATAATTCTGACCAAAGCCGGTTTTTCTGAAGCAGAAAACCTGCTTATAAAAAAAGCTATCGCTCAACATCGTCAAAAAGATGAATGTGAAAAACACTGTTCTACCTTAAGCAAAGCACTCAAGAAGGCTGACAGTTTATCCCGTATCTGCTTCCAGTGTGATGTGCGCGTTAAATGTAATAAACTGGACCGGCAGCCACACCGGGAAGAATTACTTTATTAACCTCATCGGGGTGATTACATGCAGGCTATTCACCTTAATTTAAATCAAATCATAAAAGAGCTAGAATTTTTGGGTCTGAACAAAACGGCAATAAATAGATTTGCCAGTCAAAGTATCACCCATGCTTTCAAATTGCGATCCATTCCGGACACAATTATTCCGTTATTGGAAAACGAAGTTTCAACACAAAAGACTGCTGTAATATTCTCTCATAAAAACTATCGGACTCCATCTGGCATTAATGCTGTTATTACCGGTTCCGAAGCCGAACTAACATATATCTGTAAAAACTTGCAAGAAAAGAGCGGGGAAACCGCATCCCTTGGACATATACTGCAAAGTTCCCTTAATAAGCTGAATAAACATAAATCCCGGAAATTAAAACTCGGCAGGAATCTTTTGCCCCTTGGGGAAAGAACATTAATAATGGGAATATTAAACGTCACCCCGGATTCATTTACAGACGGGGGCAAATTCTACCAGCTTGAAAGTGCATTGGCCCAGGCTCATAAAATGGCTCGGGATGGAGCAGATATAATTGATATCGGAGGCGAATCTACCAGGCCGGGCTCAATAAAAGTCCATGCTGATGATGAGCTGAAACGTATTATGCCGGTAATAACCGCGCTAAAAAAAGACCGTTCTTTTAGACTGCCTCTGTCGATCGATACCTATAAGGCTGAAGTCGCCGAGCATGCCCTTGATGCCGGAGTAGAAATGCTGAATGATGTGTGGGGGCTTAAAGAAGACAGCGCCATCGGCCGGATAGCTGCCCGCTACGATATACCGGTATGCCTGATGCACAACCGCCGCAGCACAGACTATGTCGACCTCATACCCGATATATTTGCGGAATTGGAGGAATCAATTGCACTGGCTCACCAGGCCGGCATTGAAGATTCCCGGATAATTATTGATCCCGGGATCGGATTCGGGAAAAATCTGCAGCAAAACCTGGATGTAATGCATCACCTGCAAGATTTTTGTAATCTCGGCTATCCTTTGCTTCTCGGAACTTCTCGTAAATCAATGATTGGCAAAACTTTGGAACTGCCTGAGGAAGAACGCATTGAAGGAACCGCCGCCACTGTTGCTTACGGGATCAGTGCCGGCGTTGACATCGTCAGGGTTCATGATGTCCTGCAGATGCATCGTGTAGCGGTGATGACGGATGCTATGATTCGGAGGTAATGCAATGGATCGTATTATAGTTGAAAGAATTGTATGTTTTGGATACCACGGGGTCCTCTTGGAAGAACAAACCATGGGCCAGGAATTTCAAGTTAGCCTTGAGCTGGGTATTGATTTATCATCTCTTAAAGACGACCAACTTGATCAAGTGCCTGATTACCGGGCAGCGGTATCTATAGTCGAAGAGGTTATGTACGGCCAATCCAGGCGTTTGCTTGAAACACTGGCCTGTCAAATCGCCGATAAACTTTTGGCAATTCCGGGAATAATTGAAGCAACTGTTGAAGTGCGAAAACCTAACCCGCCCCTCCCAGGTGTCCAGGGTGGAGTAAGTGTTGTCATTACAAGGGGCAAATAATGAAGAAAGCATATATCGCTCTTGGGTCAAACCTGGGTAATCGCCTGGAAAACCTCAAACGCTCATTAAAACTGCTTTCCAATGAAAAAGGTCTCTATATAACAGCGATTTCTGATGTTTATGAAACCAAACCGATTGGCGGGCCAGGGCAGGGCTATTTCCTCAATGCCTGTGCTGAATTGAGAACTATACTGACACCGACTATTCTGTTACAAAAAATGTTGGATGTTGAAAACACCATGGGCCGGGTAAGAGTTGAAAGGTGGGGACCGCGTCTTATCGATCTTGATCTGCTGGTCTATAATAAATCACAGATAAACAGTCCTCTTCTTGAATTGCCGCACCCCCGCCTCCTTCTGCGTGATTTTGTTTTGATTCCTCTGGCAGACATAGCACCTGATCTTATAATTCCGGGTCAGGAAAATACAGTCAGTGAAATTATTTCAAACCGCAAAACTACCGACGATGTAAAACCTTTTCTGCCATCTGACTGGCACTCTGCCCTGTAATCAATATTACTATCCCATATAATTGAATATATAGAATTGAAGCCCGCCTGGTTGTCAGGTGTTGAAATTAAAAATTTTGCACAAAAAGGGACGCCAATGAGGCGTCCTTTTTTTCAATTCAAAACCAGGATTGCATTAAGAATCTTAGAACAATCCCTGGACTTTACCGGTTTCCACGTCTACGTCGACCCTGCGGTATGCCGGGTTGGCAGCCGTTCCAGGCATCAGGGAGATCGCTCCTGCGACGGGAACGACAAAATCGGCACCACCGTAAGTAAGAATATCCCGGATATGAAGGTTCCAACCCTTCGGAACACCCTTTAGCATAGGGTTATCTGTGAGGCTGAGGTGGGTCTTAACCATACATGTTCCCATTTTCTGGAATTTAGGATCCTGCTCCATCTTCTTCGCTTTTTCAAGCGCCTCTGCGGTATACTCGACACCATCAGCGCCATAAACCTCCCTGGCAATCAGATCAATACGATCACGCAAGGGAGTATCCAGTTCGTATAGAAACTTGAACTCGGTCGGTTCATTGCAAGCTTCAACAACAGCATCAGCAAATTCAGTAGCTCCTTCGCCCCCATATTGCCAGTGCTTGGAAAGAGCAACCCGCGCACCTGCTTCTTCGGCCAGACGGCGCACAGCTTTAACTTCATTATCAGTATCGGTGTAGAAATGGTTAATACAAACCACGGGATTGATACCAGCTTTTTTAACTGTTTTAATATGGTGGATGAGGTTTTCACATCCCTTTTCAACCCAACCGACATTTTCTTCTTTATATGACGGGTCAAGTGGTTGGCCAGGCATTGGCATTGGTGCACCGCCGTGGCATTTCAGGGCACGAATGGTTGCAACGATAACTGCACAATTCGGTTTCAGGCTCGACATGCGGCACTTCAGGTTCCAGAACTTCTCGAATCCGATGTCGGCAGCAAATCCTGATTCAGTAATCACATAATCGCTCAACTTCAAAGCAACGCGGTCGGCAATAATTGAAGATTGGCCAATTGCAATATTGGCAAACGGGCCGGCGTGAACAAATACCGGCTGCCCTTCTAAAGTCTGCAGAAGGTTGGGGTTAATTGCTTCAACCATCCAGGCAGTCATCGCACCGGCAACATCAAGATCACCGGTGGTAACCGGGTTGCCTTTTTTATCATATGCAACCACGATCTTAGCCATACGTTCCCGCATATCTTTCAAATCTTTTGCAACAGCCAGTATGGCCATAACTTCTGATGATACGGCGATTGCAAAATTCGAATTCATCATGAAACCATCTTTTCTGCCACCCAAACCGATGATGATGTTGCGAAGTGCCTGGGCGCAAAAATCGATTATCCATTTCATTTCAACATTCCGGGGATCGATATTCAATCTTTTTAAACCACTCCGCTCCAGAAAAGCATCACTGGAGTTAAATTCATGCTGAATACGCGAAGTCAAAGCAACCATAGCCAGGTTATGTGCATTCATAATCGCATTTATATCCCCGGTTAATCCCAGAGAGAAAGGAGTCAAAGGAATACACTGGGCCAAACCGCCACCGGCTGCTGATCCCTTAACATTCATTGTCGGTCCACCTGAAGGCTGGCGGATTGTTGCAATAACATTTTTACCACGCTTACCCATACCCTGGGTCAGACCCATTGTCGATGTCGATTTGCCTTCTCCGAGCGGGGTTGGGGTAATAGCAGTAACGTCAATGTACTTGCCATCCGGCTTATCTTTTAATCTTTCGAGCACTTTCTTGTAGTCAACTTTTGCTACATAGTGACCATGAGGAAGAAGTTCCTCCTGATCAAGTTTTAACTCTTCCGCCAACTGGTAAACTTTTTTCATGTCCGCTTCTGCGGCTTCTGCTATTTCCCAGTCGGCAAGTTTGGTTGGATCTAATGCCATCAATACTACCTCCTTATATTTTAAAAATTCATACTAACCTCCTGCATTTTTACGCAGACAAAGTCATTTATTCAACATAACAGCGATAATTCCTGCTTTGCTGTTAAAAATTTCACTTATTTTTTATTTTGGCTTATGTAATCAACTACCGAAGGTATTCCACAAAGCGAAGTTGCCTTTAGAACCGCTCTTTCCACTGCTATTGATACTGCTTCTGCCGCCATCAGTCCAACCAGGTTAATATCCGCTATCAACCTTCCTTTTGAAAGAGCAAAAATTGTATCACCATCCCACATTGTATGCACCGGCCAAATCGAACGCGCCAGGCCATCATGAGCCAGTTGGCAAACCTTGGTTAGTGCTGAACTGTCGAAGGATACATTTGTAGCAATCACACCCAGGGTAGTATTACCGGAAAAACCTCCTTTATTTATATTAAACATCAGCTTTTCTGTTGAAACCATTTTTCCGGTTTCCGGGCTGCGGGGTCCGGCCAATAATTTCCCTTTGCGATCGAAAATATCACCAAAGGAATTAACAACTATTAAGGCAGCAACGATTAAATCGCCATTTTGAATGGCAGCAGAACCCTGCCCGCCCTTGATCGACTGAGAAGTGCCATAAATTTTTCCGACAGTAGCTCCTGTTCCGGCACCTACAGAACCCTGTTCTACAGGACCTGCGGAAGCAACGATACAAGCTTCATAACCCATTGCTGAGTCAGGGCGAACTTTGCCGTCCCCTATAAAAAGATCAAAGAGCACAGCGGCTGGCACAACAGGAACTTTAAAACATCCGGCCGGGAACCCACAACCCTTTTCTTCGAGATAGCGCATAACCCCTGAAGCAGCATCCATACCAAAAGCACTGCCTCCCGCCAATACAATCGCCTGCACCTCTTCAACCAGTTGACCCGGACGGAGCAAATCTGTCTCCCTTGTTCCTGGAGCTGAGCCACGCACTTCTACGGCTGCCCTGGCTCCTTCTTCAATCAGCACAACCGTTACACCGGTAGCAGCCTCTGTATTGGAAACAACCCCAACCTTAATGCCCTGAATATCTGTTAACCCAGAAGCCACACATATTCACTCCCCTGATTTATATGTTATACTGACTTAAATAATTTTCGATACATAACAATAAGTTAAATAAAATTTGCATTCATTACATAATATTGGACAACGAAAGGATCTTTTAAAAAACAAAATGAGTAGCAATGCGCCTGGATCGCTTATAGACAGTCATGTCCATATCTTCCCGGAAAAAATGATGCAGGCGATTTTCTTATTCTTCCATGAACAATACCGGTGGGACCCACCATTTTCAACCAGCCCCAGGTCAATACTGGGAAGCCTCGAAAAACAGGGAGTGGAAAAGGCTTTTGCCCTTGCCTATTCTCACAAACCGGGATATTCTCGGGAACTGAACCGCTGGTTGGCTTGCTTTTGTAAAGATAACCCATTACTTGTCCCCTTCGGAGCAATTCATCCACTGGATCCGGATCTGCAGGCAGTTGCAATTGAATGCCTTGATAAATACTGTTTCCCAGGCATTAAATTACACTGCCTGGTCCAAAAGTGCAGTCCTTATGATAAAAACCTTTTTCCTCTTTATGAAATAATTCTTGAGCGTTCGAAAGGGGTAATCATCCACGCCAGTAGTTTTCCGCAACCATGTAAAGAACACCTCGGTATAGATCATGTCACCCGACTGTTGAAACGTTTTCCCGGCTTAAAACTGATTATTCCACATCTTGGGCTTCATGATCTTCCCGGTTACCGTAAATTACTCGAAGAATACGACGGACTATACTTAGATACATCATTTGTTTTTCAGAACCGGGGTTACGAGCTACCGCTGGATAAAATCATAGAAATTATGCTCGCATTCCCGGATCGTATAATCTACGGCAGTGATTACCCATTTATCCTTGAAGAGATGCAATACGGCATAAATCGCATCCTGGACCTTGGGCTGCCTCCTGAAAACTACAACCGCTTTTTTTACACTAACGTAGTAAATTTTTTAGCCAGAATAAACGGTTCATAAATAAAAAAGGAGCCCTTGGGCTCCATCAGTGTTCTTCTTTTGGGTTTTCTTTCTGCTCGCTTTTCTGTTGAAAGGAAGCGCGACGATTTTCTTTTTTCTTCATGGCTTCTACTTTTTCCGATTCAGCAGCAAACTCTTCTTTTACCTTGTCTGATTCAGCGCTGTTATCCATTTCCGGTTCTGCAGGTCCCGCTTTCTTCTTTTCATCAGCAAACTCTTCATCTTCGTCAACCTCATTTGATCTAACCGGCAGGCTCCTGCCTTCCACCAGGGCTTTTATCTCTTCAGCATCAAGAGTTTCTTTTTCAATCAAAGCCTGGGCAATTAACTCCAGTTTGGATCTTTCTTTTTCCAAAATATCCTGCGCTTTTTGAAAACAGTCATCGATAGTTTTTCGAATTTCCTGATCAATGGCCTTGGCTATTTCTTCGCTGTAGTCACGATCCCTGGCCAGGTCTCTACCCAGGAATACCTGATCGTGTTTCTTGCCGAGAGTAATTGGCCCAAGGGCATCGCTCATGCCGTACTCCATGATCATCTGGCGCACGATCATAGTAGCCCTTTCAAGATCATTCTGGGCCCCGGTGCTGATATCGTTAAGAACCAGCTTTTCAGCAACCCTGCCCCCCAGTAAAGTGCTGACCCGGTCAAGTAATTCTGTTTTCGTCATATAGTAACGGTCTTCTTCCGGAAACATCAGTGTGTATCCTCCGGCCCGGCCGCGGGGAATAATCGATACTTTGTGTACAGGATCGGTATGCGGAAGCAGGTAACCGACCAGGGCGTGCCCGGCCTCGTGATAAGCTACTATCTTCTTTTCAAAAACGCTGATAACACGACTCTTCTTCTGCGTTCCGGCTACAACACGTTCGACCGATTCCTCCAATTCTTGCATTCCAATCCTCTTTCTATTTTTACGTGCTGACAACAATGCAGCTTCGTTGACTACATTTTCAAGATCAGCGCCGGTAAAGCCCGGTGTTCCGCGGGCAACAACTTTCAAATCTACTTTTTCCGAGAGGCGCTTGTTCCTTGTGTGCACCTTAAGGATTTCAGCCCTGCCATTCACATCAGGTAATATAACTGATATTTCCCGATCAAACCTTCCCGGCCTGAGTAAAGCCGGATCCAGAATATCCGGGCGGTTAGTGGCGGCGATGATTATAATCCCTTCATTTACATCAAAACCATCCATCTCCACCAGGAGTTGGTTAAGAGTCTGTTCCCTTTCATCGTGTCCTCCACCGAGGCCGGCGCCACGCTGACGGCCTACAGCATCGATTTCATCGATGAAAACTATACAGGGAGAATTTTTCTTTGCATTTTCAAACATATCACGTACCCGTGATGCCCCGACACCGACAAACATTTCAACAAAATCTGAACCACTGATACTAAAAAACGGAACTCCCGCTTCGCCGGCTACAGCCCTGGCAAGCAGGGTTTTACCAGTTCCGGGAGGCCCCACCAGAAGGATGCCTTTCGGGATGCGAGCTCCAATTTCAATATATTTACGGGGATCTTTCAGAAAATCAACAATTTCTGACAGTTCAGCTCTTTCCTCGTCTGCTCCGGCTACGTCATTAAAAGTAATCTTTTTCTTATCGCTTTCCTGAAGGCGAGCCTTGCTTTTCCCGAAATTCATTACCCGGTTGCCCCCACCCTGTGATTGCTGCATAAAGAAGAAGAAAATACCGATGATCAGAAGGAAAGGGATCATATAAGTAAGTGCACTCTGCCACCAGGCCGGACTGCGAGCGGGATTGGAATTGATCGAGACATTATTTTCTAATAAGACTTCTGTTAATTGATGATCAGACATGCGAAATGTTGTAACCACAGTTCCGTCAACCAGAACGGCTTCAATTTCATCACCGTGAATTTCGACTTCTGCAACCTCTCCCTGTTCAACCTTACTGATGAAAAAATCATAGTCTATTTTTTCAGGCTGGCTGCCGTTACTAAAAGTTGCCAGCAGGATAAACACTACCAGGGCTATAACCAGGTAGAAAGTTATTTGTCTTAAAAATGGGCTCAAGAATTTACCCCCTTTCCATAAAGCCTCTAAAAGCCTAAATTTAATTTTAACATACCACATAGGCAGAAGCAATATAATGGCGAGCATACCAGAGCTGACGCATGAAATTCTTTTAAGCAAGCGCAATCCTTGCAATCAGCCTTTTTCGCATAATAATTTCCAGTTATTTCACTTTATCCTTCCTCAGC
>JBNJHN010000011.1:0-46014 GCA_051748565.1 Bacillota bacterium
GACATGTTCAAGTTCAGGGGAGTTCTGGTCTATCCCGGGCAGATCGATCAGATGATCTCTGAAATGGAAGGCCTTAACTGTGAGTACCAGGTTATTTTAAAGCGCGATCAGGGCAGGGACAGCATGCTTTTACGTGTGGAATGCGCGCAGGGTTTTTGCGGCGATCGGAGCGAACTTGCCGCAGACTTTCTCAGGATGACAAAAGCAAAGGTGGGGGTTTCGCCGCAAATAGAGATCGTCGACTGCCAGTGTTTGCCGCGGACGGAAAGGAAGGCCAAGCGGGTTTTTGACGAAAGAGATATTTAAGGAGTGTCTATATGCGCAGGGTTCCCCAAAAGAAAAATGACTTAGCAGCAGCCGGCCGCAACCTGGGAGAACCGGTTCCCTTTTTCCCGGGCGAGATAAGCGAGATTGCTGCAGAAGAGTGGTTGAATGATGCGGTAATATTGATGCGCTCAACTATTGAAACCGATATCTCCTTTTTTATTTGCTATGATCAGCTGCAGGGTGAGCTGACGGCTTACCTTTCACAGGACAGGGAGGGTGAACCGCTCTGGCAGAAAATGCAGTGGAAAACCGGTAAAGAAGTTACCGGCTTATTTTCCGGGAGCCCTGCCGACCGGGTTCCCGAATTTAATAAGATTATGACCCCCCTGCTTAAAGAAAAATGTTCTTCACTGCTGCTGCACCCTGTACAACTTACTTCAAACAACTTCGGCCTGGTCGGGGCGGGATCTTTCAATAAAAAGGCCTTTTCTTCCAGCGGTGAAAAGCTGCTGGAGCTGATCGGCCATAATATAACTAATTTATGGGAAAATAAAGACCGGCAAAGTTCATTCCGCAAGCTGCGCAAAGAGATGGATGCCCTGATGCGTTTCAGCAAGTATTTATCGACAAATACAGATGACCTGGAGGTCGTTCTGGAGAAAATTTTAGATGAGTTGAAGTCGATTATCGATGTGGAGAGCTGCGGCGTTTTACTTTACAATCATGAACGGAAGGTCCTGGTTTTACAAAAACCGGCTTTCGGTGTCAGCAACGATCAATTTACTTCTTATGCCCTCTCTACCGATACAGATGCAGAAAACGGGATCGGTGTAGCTGTAAAGGTATTCCTGACCGGGAAACCTTACATTTGTAACATGACTGACCGTGATCACGTGACCAATCAAAAACTGGCCAGGATTTACGGAGCGCGCAGCTCGCTTTCAGTTCCCCTTGTGGTCGATAACAGGAGAACCGGGGTGCTCCATACAATTAACAAAAAGAAAGGCTCTTTTACAACGGACGATGCCCGTCTTCTGGAATTGCTGGCTTACCAGCTGGCCATTGTTATTGAAAATGCCCGCCTGTTCAAGCAGCTGGAGAAGAAAAACGAGCTGCTCCGTCACTCCATGGATGTCCATAACAAGCTGACCAGGCTGGTTTTAAGAGGCAAGGGTTTTGAAGAGATTATCTTCACCCTGGCCCAGCTGATAGAAAGGGACATAATCGTCCAGGATCAGTTTTTTAAAATACTCGGCTCACACCTGAGTGGTGAAGAAGAAAACCTGTTTTTACTTGAAAAAGCGATGGCGAAAGACCTCTGGGATGATCAAAATTTCCGCAAGTTAATCCAGCAGCTCAATAATTTTAAGCAGGCCGTGCTCTTCACTCCTTTCCCGGAAGGTGGCATGACCCGGGCAAGGCTGATTGCACCAATTGCCCTGGCCAACAACATTATGGGTTATGTTTCAATCCTGGAAAATGAATTTCAGAAACTTGGCGAGATGGAATTTCTTGCCATCGAGCATGCCGTAACAGTCTTTACCCTGAAAATGATGCAGAGCAAGATAGCCTACGAAGCGGAAGAGAGGGTCAGCGGTGATTTTCTTGACGATCTCTTAAACGGCAGTTATCATTCCGCCAAAGATATGATCCAGAGAGCTTCATACATCGGTTGCGACCTCTCCGATCCCTACCAGGTTATCTATATCGATATTGATGATTATTCCAGGCACCTTAGCAAACAGAAGGGCAATGAAGGGTTCAGGTCGCAGTTAAAGCGGCGGGTTTTCGACATCGTCAGGAATTTCATGGAAGAAAAAATTCCCTCTTCGATAACCGGCATAAAAAGCGATGCTATTGTGGTCATTGCACCTTATTCTGAGCATAAATCTTTGCCGGGATTGACCGAGGCAGCCCCCCTGATTAAAGAGAGGGTCAAAGAAATGGTCCCCGAAATTACCGTTTCTGTCGGTATCGGGAAGGTGAGTGAAAACATCGATGATATAAAGAACTCCTACCAGGAAGCCAGGAGGGCGATCTTCATAGCCAGGAAGTTCGGCAGGAAAGACCAGGTAACCAGCTATGAAGCCCTCGGCGCTTACAAGCTGTTGTTCAGTATCAAGGACGATGCCAATCTGAAGCTTTTTGTGAATCAGAACCTTGGTCCGATCCTTGAGTACGACCGGGAAAAAAATAATGATGTTTTGATCACAACGATCCGGCAGTATATTTTCTCCAATTACAACAATCAGAAAACTGCAGATAATCTTTTTATACACTTAAATACCCTGAAATACCGCCTGCAAAAAATCCAGGACATTGCGGGGATAGATCTGAATGATCCGGAGACGAGACTTAACCTGCAGCTGGCTTTAAAAGTCCTGGAAATCAAAAACCTTTCATAAAAACTATCTGATTTATACAAAAAAACAAAAAAATATTTGTTTGGAACTGCCATAGGCTGAGGGGAAAGGACGTGATAAAATAAACTGAAAATAATAAGATTGCACAAAAGCGTTAATTTATTGATTCTTTATGCCTGGGGGTGAGAAATAGGTCATATTTTTCGGTAAGAAGACGCTATTAAAAAATTTGGGGGGCTATTTTTATGAAAAGTCTAAATTGGATGATTCTGATTCTTTTCGGTTTCGCCTTAATTATGGGGGCGATGTTTGTTGGCTGCGCTCCAGCTGATGTGCCGGATGATGTAATAGACGTAATAGATGATGACGATGATGAAGAAGTTGTGGAAGAACCAAGAGAAACTATTACCCTGCGGTATGCTTTCTTCGCTCCGGCGGGAACTTTTCCCGCTGTCCAGATGGAGGAATGGGCTTCCCGCGTGGAAGAGCGTACCGACGGCTGGGTTCAGGTTGAAACCTTTCCCGGCGGAACACTGCTCGGACCCTTCAACATGTTCGACGGGGTGCTGGAGGGAGTGGCGGAGATCGGCCTGTCCTGTCCTTCCTATGAGCCGGGCCGTTTCCCTCTGGTCGAGCTTGCTGATTACCCGCTGGATTATCCCAATGCCGAAGTAGCCAGCAGGGTCTTGTGGGAACTTTACGACGAATTTCAACCGGATGAGTTTGCAGATTTTAAAGTAATCACCATGTTCGCTACCGAACCGGCTTTTATCCAGTCGATAGACCGTGTGGCCAGCATGGAAGATTTAAGGGGTATGGAACTCAGGGCTGCAGGAACAGGAGCGCCGTTCCTGGGAGCGCTCGGCGCAACCCAGGTAAGCATGGGCCAGGGTGAAGTAGGCGAAGCGCTGCAGACCGGGGTAATTGACGGCTATGCTTCCTCACGGGAAGTTTTATACGATTTCAAATATGCAGAGATTGTCAAGTATGTAACCGATTATCCCATTTTCCAGATTTCCTTTGCCGCGGTTATGGCCAAAGATGTCTGGGACAGCCTGCCCCGGGAAGTTCAGGATGTTATCGATGAATTAAGCGCGGAAATGGCAGTGTGGACCGGGCAGTACCTGGATGGGCACGCTATTGATGCTGTCGATTGGGCCGTAGAAGAAGAAGGGTTGGAAGTTGTAACCCTCTCTGATCAGGAAAGAGCCCGCTGGGACGCCGTGCTGCAGCCACTGGTTGATGATGCGGTTGAAAACCTGGAAGCCCAGGGATTACCCGGCCAGGCCTTCATTGAAAGGCTTTACCAGCTGAGGGATCAATATAGCAACTAATCGGTGACCGGGTTTTTACCCGATGGTAACAAGGGGCGCCTGCTGTGAACAATCTGTCCGGGGAAACGGTTGAGCGGGCGCCCCTGTTAAGTTTTCAAAAAGGAGCTGCTATGATTGGATTTCCTGGATAAGATAAATAAGAATCTGAGCAGGATTTTTGTCTGGATTGCCGGAAGCGCTCTGGTTGCTGTCATGCTGCTCGCTGTGGTAAATATGTTTTTGCGTGCATTTTATGTTCCCATTGGTGCTACCTGGGAGTTAGTCGGTTTCCTGACTGCCATAGTCACTGCTTTTTCCCTTGGCTTTTCTCAATTGACAAAAGCCCATGTAGCCATAGATTTACTAATCCAAAATTTCCCCCTCCGTGTGCGTCTATTCTTAGAAAGTATTACTACTTTACTCTCTGTGTTTTTGTTCGGGATAGCAACATGGCATATTTATCAATATGCAGGCAGGGTCATGGATCAGGGGGTTCTCTCGGAAACCCTCCGGATACCTTTTTATCCGATTATTTATGCAGTATCTGCCGCTTTTTTATGTTTCACCCTGGTTTTGCTGGCAGATTTTTTTAAGGCTGTGAATGGAGCTTTTAAAAAATGAGTGATATTACATTAGCTGTTCTCGGTATTATATTTATGTTTTTATTGATGCTGCTGCGCATGCCGGTGGGTTTTGCCATGTTTTTTGCCGGGTTCGTCGGATTCAGCATCGTGGTATCTCCTCGGGCTGCTGTCAGCATTCTGAGCACGGATATCTGGGCCGGTTTTTCCTCTTACAGTCTGGGTGTAATCCCCATGTTTGTCTTTATGGGACAGATTGCTTTTCGTACCGGTGTTACCGAAAGCCTTTACAGCGCTGCCTACAAATGGGTGGGGCATATGAAAGGAGGTATGGCCGGGACAACCATTGCCGCAAGTACTGCCTTTGCGGCCATCTGTGGGTCAAACGCTGCTACCACGGCGACCATGGGTACGATCGCTTTGCCTGAAATGAAAAGATTTAATTACAGCCCCATGTTGAGTACCGGCAGTGTTGCTGCGGGTGGAACTCTCGGTGTTGTCATTCCTCCAAGCGTAGTTCTGATTATAATCGCTATTCAGACCGAACAGTCTATTATCAGGCTGTTTGTGGCAAATATCATTCCCGGCCTTTTGCTGGCCGGATTATTTATGCTGACAGTGATACTGGTCTGCATGAAATACCCGCATCTTGGCCCCGCAGGTCCAAAATCAACTTTTATGGAGAAGATTAGATCTCTAAGCGGTGTTGTCGAACCACTGGTTCTATTTTTCCTGGTTATCGGGGGTCTTTATGCCGGGTGGTTTACACCTACAGAGGCTGGGGCGGCCGGATCATTTGGCGCACTGGTAATTGCACTGGTGCAGCGAAAGCTCTCCTGGAATAATTTTTCCCTGGCTATTATGGATACGCTGCGGATCTCGGCCATGGTTATGATCCTGGTGGGTGGCGCAGTCGCATTTGGCCGTTTCCTGACCGTAACCAGGCTGCCCTATGTCCTAGCTGAATGGGCGGTTGACCTTCCCATTTCATCTTTGTTCATACTGTTGATCATCATACTTATTTATATCATTGGCGGAGCCGTTATGGACGCCCTCGGTTTTCTGACTTTGAGCATACCGATCTTCTTTCCCCTTGCCATGGCCCTCGGTTATGAGCCGATCTGGTATACAGTGCTGATTTGCATCATTACCACTATGGGTGCGATTACTCCGCCTGTAGGTATTAATGCTTTTATCGTCAAAGGACTGGAACCCGATGTGCCCATGGAGGAGATCTTTAAAGGCGTAGGCCTGTTTATGATGGCCTATGTAATTACCGTAGTGCTGTTGATTTTATTCCCGCAGATTGCCATGTTTTTACCGCGCCTTTTGTTTTAATAAGAAAATTTGGCGGGCCTTATAATGATGTTTTTTAATTACAAGCTTCCGGGAAAGGAGACATCTGCCTTGGGTGAAAATATCTTTAAAAATATTACTGCCCTGACCCTGGAGCAAGCCACAGTTGCTCCCTACCTGACTTACCGTCTGGCCCAGGATGGGATAAATGTGATCAGGGTCGAGAATCCGGCCATGCCGGATCCCAATCGCTTCATTGGTGAGAACCGTTTAAATGAGGAGGGTATGTATACTTATTTTCTGGCCATAAATGCCGGGAAAAAGGCTATTACACTCAATCTTGCCGAAGAAAAGGGAAGGGATCTTTTAAAGAAGCTTATCAGTGGATTAAACGTGGATATTTTCATTACGAACCAGCTGCCGCGCAACTATGAGAAGCTGGGCATCGCGTATGAAATTTTAGCTGCCGTAAAAAAAGACCTTGTCTGGGTAGGAATTACAGGTTTCGGACCTGATTCGAACGAGGCTGCATACGATCCGATTTTACAGGCCAGGGGCGGTTTAATGGAATTAACCGGGGAAAAAGAGGGTAACCCCGTGGTTACAGGAATTCCTCTGCCCGATATGGGCACCAGTGAACATGCCTACGGCCTGATTATGAAGGCCCTCCTGCAAAAAGCGCTGACAGGAGAGGGCAGCAGGATCGATATGTGCATGTTCGAGTCTACGGTCTCCTGGCTTACGGTTCCTATCTGTTTGTCAAAAAGCTTTGGGAATCAGATTACCCGCCGCGGCAATACTCACGAATTTTTTGCCCCGGTTTCTGTTTACCAGAGCAGTGACAGTTATGTCTATATCGCCGTAGGCAATGATCGGCAGTGGGAAGCGGTAACTGCAATCCCCGCTTTCAAACATCTGGCTAAAGAGGAATATAAACGAAATGCCGGTCGGATTGCCGATGTTGACAATCTTAACCGGGCCATCAACGAGGTTACCCGAAAGCATTCCACCAAAGAACTGATCAGGATTTTTATGGAAGCAAAAGTTGCTATCTCCAGGGTTAATACAGTTCCCGATGTTCTCGAAGAACCGCTTGTGCAGAAGAATTGCCTCTTCAGCCGGGATGAGCAGAGTAAAACGGAACTGACACTGGCGCCGCCTCCGAATATGACCCCATTTTTGAAGGAGGAGGGCAGGTATCTGAGTTTCCCACCCCGCATGGGACAGCACAACCAGGATATCTACGGCACCGGCCTTAAAATAGGCCCGGAAGACCTGCAGCGTTTAAGCGAAGAGAAGATAATCTAGAGCCTGGCAGTAACCTATCAATTTAGTCGACAGTATGAGGAACGGGGGGTAGTGAGCATGGATTTCAAGCTTAACGAGGAACAAGAAGCGATCAGGAAAATGGTCGCAGATTTTACGGAAAAAGAGATTGCGCCTGTTGCCGCTGAACTTGATGAAGAAGAACGCTTTCCCCGGGATATTCTAGAAAAACTGGATCAACTGGGACTTTCCAATTTTACTGTGCCTGAAGAATACGGCGGACCGGGTATTGATACCCTTTCTGCTGTCGTGGCTGCCGCAGAACTGGCTCGTGGATGTGCCGGTGTGGCCAGTGCTTTAACCGGTAATTCTGTAGCTCTTTATCCGATTGTCTGTGCCGGTTCCGAAGGAATGAAAGAGAAATATCTCAACGAAATATGCGATGAGGGCAAGCTGGTCTCGCTCGCCCTGAACGAACCAGAAGCCGGTTCAAATGCAGCTGTACTGACCTCCAGGTACGAACTTGAAGGTGACAGCTATATATTAAATGGAGAAAAGTCATTTATCAGCGGGGCTACATATGCCGATTACTTTGTTGTTTTTGCTGTAAATGATTCCGGAGAGTCTAAAAAAACCTCCGCTTTTATGGTGGCGGCCGATTCTGCCGGCATTGATGTGGGTGAGCCGGAAAGAAAAATGGGCCTGCGTGCTTCCAATACTGCCGGGGTTGTTTTTAAAGATGTCAGGGTTCCTGCCGGAAACTTGATCGGCAGAGAAGGCGACGGTGTAGATCTGGCCGGCAAAACCTCCGCCCTGGCCCGGATATTTATCGGGGCGCTCTGCATCGGCCTTTCCAGGGCGGCTCTGGGAGAATCGATCAGGTTTGCCCGGGAAAGAATCCAGTTTGGCAAACCGATAGCCGCAAACCAGGCCATTCAATTTATGCTGGCCGATATGGCAGCGAGAATTGAAGCGGCAGAATTGCTGGTTGCACGTGCTGCCTGGATTCTTGATGATGGCATATCCTGCAGCAGTGAGGCGGCGGTTGCCAAGCTTGTTGCAACCGAATCGGCCATGCAGAGCACTGTTGATGCCATCCAGGTTTTAGGGGGATACGGTTATTCCAGAGAATATCCTGTAGAAAAATTTATGCGGGATGCCAAAACATTGCAGATTATAGAAGGGACGGGAATGATCCAGCGCATGATTATTGCCGGGACATTACTGGGTCAGACTGCTCCATGATAATAACTCATGATTTATTTTCACACAAAGGGGTGCCTGAGCTATGAGTGAAAAAAGAAGGTTTCGTGTACTTGTGGCAAAACCGGGGCTCGACGGTCATGATCGTGGAGCCAAGGTAATCTCCTATTTGCTGAAAGATATTGGTATGGACGTAATTTACACGGGGCTGCATAAAACTGTTGAAGAGATTGTGGCTGCCGCCCTGCAGGAAGATGTTGATGTTATCGGCTTGAGTATAATGACCGGGGCGCATATACCAATTACTGAGAAACTGATTAAACAGCTGGAGGAAGCCGGTGCGGAAGAGATCGTAGTTACTGTTGGCGGTGTTATTCCATCCCGTGACCTGGAAAAGTTAAAGTCACTGGGTGTAAAGGCTGTATTTCCAGGGGGGACTTCTTTTGATGAAATTGCCTCATTTTTCAAAGAAGAGCTTCCCGCCCTCCGTAAGGCGATTTAATTACAGGGTGAAGAAAGGTTAGGAGGTTTGACATGAGTGGAGCGAAATATTTAAAAGAAGGCGAAGAGATCAAGGAAGCGACCCTTGAGTCGGGCATTAAAGTAAAAACGATCTATACTCCTGAAGATGTCTCCCATATTGATTATGACCGGGACCTCGGCAATCCCGGAGAATTTCCTTATACCCGTGGAATTCACCCGGAGATGTTCCGCAAGCGCCCCTGGACCACCCGGCAGTATTCAGGGTTCGGAAGTCCCATGGAAACTAATGAGCGTTTTAAATACCTTATTTCGCACGGCCAGACAGGCTTGAATGTGGCTTTCGACCTGCCGACCCAGCTGGGCCTTGATTCCGACGATCCCCGCGCCGAGGGCGAAGTGGGCAGGGTGGGCATGGCCGTTGATACCCTCCGGGATTTCGAGATTGCTTTTGAGGGCATCAAGATGGACAAGATCGGCAGCGGCCTGACGATCAACGCGGTTGCTTCGATTATGCTGGCCATGTACCAGGCAGTGGCTGAAAAATATGGTTTTCCGCTCGACCGAATCAGTGCAACCCCGCAAAATGATATTTTGAAAGAGATGGTAGGCAGGGGAATGTGGATTTTTCCGGTGGATCATTCGATTCGCCTGATCGGCGATACCATTGAATACAGCTGCAAGGCCCTGCCGCGTACTTACCCGGTCAGTATATGCGGCTACCATATCCGTGAGTCAGGGGCTAACCCGGTCCAGGAAATCTCTTATGCTTTTGAAATTGCCATCAGCTATATCGACCATGTCCTTGAGCGCGGTCTGCATATTGATGATTTCGTGGGCCGTTTATCATTTAACCTCGACATTTACGGAAATCTCTTTGAGCAGATTGCCAAGTTCAGGGCTGCCCGCCGACTCTGGGCCAGGATAATCAGGGATCGCTACGGGGCAAAAGAGCCGCGTTCGATGCAATTCCGCATGCTGGCCGGAGGGGGAGGCGCCGGGCTGACAAAGCAGCAGCCCGAAAATAATATTGTGCGCGGGGCCTATTACGCGCTAATATCGGCGCTCAGCGGGACCCAGACCATGGCTATATGCTCATATGATGAGGCCTATACCATTCCCACTCCGAAAGCGGCGCTGATATCCCTGATGACAAGCCATATCCTTTTAGAGGAGATGGGGCTGAGGGACACGGTTGATCCGCTTGGCGGTTCTTATTATGTTGAGTCGCTGACAGATCAGATGGAAACGAAAATTATTGAAGAGATGCAGAAAGTAGAAAAGATCGGAGGAATGGCCAAGGCGGTTGAAAGCGGTTATGTGCAGAGAGAAGTAGCCAGGCTGGCTTATCAGCAGGAACAGGCGATTCAGGATGGCAGCCTGATTAAAGTCGGGGTTAACAAGTATATTGTGGAGGAAGATGAAAAAGAAGTGGAGCTTCACGAATACGACCCCTCGGCCTTGGATGAACAGGTTAAGAGATTGAATGAAGTTAAGCGCACCAGGGACTCGAAAGCGGTAGAGAGTTCATTAAAAGCGCTGGAAGCGGCAGCCAGGGCTGAAAAAAATGTAATGCCCTACCTGGTGGAAGCGGTAAAAAATTATGCTACCGTGGGCGAAATGACCTCTGTTTTTAAGGAGGTTTACGGTGAGTACACCGAGCCGCCAATATTTTAAACGGTTTTTCTACAGGCAATGAGCCGGCCGGAAAGTGCCGGGCCGTTTTCTGGCACTCTTCTGATGAAACAAGGAGGCGAAATAGTGAATTATAAAATCGGTATCGATGTAGGAGGAACCTTTACTGATTTCCTGCTGGCATTTCAGGATGGCACCTCCAAAATATATAAAGTACTTTCTACTCCTGAAGATCCCTCCATCGGCCTGTTAGACGGCCTTTCCGAGATGGCAAATGACCTCGGAATTCCCCTCAAGGAATTTCTCGGCCAGATCGATACTATTGTTCACGGCACTACAGTGACTACGAACGCTGTGCTGACCTATAATGGAGCGAAAACAGGCTTATTAACGACCCATGGCCTGCGTGATTCACTGGAGATGAGAAGAGGCATCAGGGAAGAGCAGTATAACAACCGCTATACAAACGTGGAACCTTTGGTACCCCGCTACCTGCGCCAGCCGGTTAAAGAAAGGATTGATTACCGGGGAGAAGTTATCGAGGCGCTTAAGGCTGAGAGCGTGGAAGAAGCAGTCGGGCTGTTTGAAAAAGAAGAAGTCGAGGCTGTGGCAATTTGTTTTATGAATTCTTTTGCCAATAAAGAACATGAACAGGAAGCAGCGCGGATTATCAGCGAGAAAATGCCGCAAAGCTATCTTTCTGTTTCCAGCAATCTGCTTCCCTCCATTCGTTTTTATGACCGTATTAGCACTACAGTGCTTAATTCTTATGTGGGACCGGTTCTGCGGCGCTACCTGCAGAGCCTGGTTTCAAAGTTGAAAGATAACAATTTCACGGGAACTCTTTTGATCATGCAGTCAAACGGAGGTGTGGTCGCGCCGGAGGTTGCGGCGGAAGAAGCGGCTGTGACCCTGCTCTCAGGCCCGGCTGCCGGTCCGGTGGCGGGAATCAGCTATACTGCGATAAACGGTTTTAACGACTGCATCACCGTGGATATGGGGGGCACCAGTTTTGATGCGGCTTTGATCAAGGATAAAACTCCACTGGTAACCACCGAAGGCGATATTAACAGGCTCCGCCTGGCCCTGCCAATGCTTGATATTGTAACTATCGGCGCCGGCGGCGGCAGTATAGGATGGATCGACGAGGGCGGCCTGCTGAGGATGGGTCCGCAAAGTGCAGGTTCCAAACCGGGTCCCGCCTGTTATGATCGGGGCGGGGAGCTGCCGACCTGTACCGATGCCGACCTGGTCCTGGGTTACCTGGATGCCGATTACTTTGCCGGTGGGAGGCTGAAGCTCAATTATGATCGAGCCGCTGCGGCAATCGAGAAGCATGTTGCCGGGAAGCTCAAATTTGACCTGGTAGAAGCTGCAGCCGGTATGTACGATATCATTAACGTTAATATGGCAGCCGGAGTGCGCGAAGTTTCGGTTAAAAGAGGAGAGGATCCGCGGGACTTCCCCCTGGTTGTAGCAGGCGGAGCAGGTCCCAATCATGCCTGCATGATCGCCTATGAGCTTGAAATACCGGTGATTATTGTGCCCAAGGAGTCTTCCATCTTCTGTGCGGCTGGTATGCTTATGTCCGATCTGAAGCATGATTTTGTCTGTACCTACTCGGCCCTGTTTACAGATCTGGTCGAAGATACATTTTTGAAACGGTTCAGGGATATGGAAAACGAAGGAAAGGCATACCTGCACGGCGAAAATATTCCGGAGGACCGGGTTGAAAACTATTACAGTCTCGATATGCGCTACGTTAAACAGTATCATGAAGTTAATGTGGAGGTTTCCCGCGATAATGTTTACGGCTTTACACTGGATGAAATTGCCCGCCAGTTTCACCATAAGCATAATTTGCTGTACGGTTATTCACTGGAAGAGGAAGGCACGTCGATCGAACTGATAAATATGCGTCTCAGTTCCGTCGGATTTACCGAAAAACCGAAATTCATTGAAGAAGATTTCGCCGGGGAAGATCCCGCCAATGCTTTTAAAAAATACCGAAAAGCATATCTGCCCGGCCAGAAAGAATTCGCGGAGATGCCCGTATTTGATGGAGCTAGGCTCAACTATGGCAACCGTATTTCCGGACCGGCGATCATAGAGCAGGTTAACACCACAACATTTCTAACATCAGAATACTCTCTGGTGGTGGATCGCTACGGCAGCTTTATGCTCTTTCTGAAAGAAAGAGAAGCAGAATTTGCGGGGAGGATTCTAAAATGAGCGAAGTGAATGATAAAGTTAAAAACGGTGCAGTAATAGACAAGATCCTCGTCTCGGTATTTCAGAGACGTTTCAAGTCGATCACCCAGGAGATGAGCCATGCCATCACCCGAACAACCAGATCCCCGATTCTTTGCGAAGCTAAAGATTTTGTAACCGGACTTTATGACGGAGCAGGAAAGATGCTTGAGCAGACTGAAAACCTGCCCATTCTCTCTTTTTCCCTGGGCCCGGTATGTGAGTACATCGTTGGCTTTTACGGGGATGATATCCATCCCGGAGATGTAATTTTTCACAACGATGTCTTCTCATTTGGCAATCAAAACAACGATGTGGCCGTATATAAACCGATATTCTTTGACGGCAAACTTATTGCCTGGTCTGCCTGTAAAGGGCACCAGGCCGATATCGGCGGTGCAGTGGCCGGTGGCTATAATCCCGATGCTACAGAGGTATGGCAGGAAGCCCTGCGTATACCACCGGTCAAGGTTTACGAAAAAGGAAAGCTGCGCCGGGATGTCTGGAACATGATCTTTGCCAATATTCGTTATGACATTGTCAGGGCCGATCTCACGGCCCAGATCGGAAGCTGCACCCTGGCTGAAAGGCGAATGATCAGCCTGATCGAAAAATACGGGCTTGATGTTTATGAAGCCCATAAGGATTATCTGTTTAACTCCACCGAAAAAATGATGCAGGCAGAAATCAGGACTATTCCGAAAGGTGTCTACAACGGCGAATCAACAGTTTATTATGACGGAAAAAATATTGGTTCAACTTACCGGATCAGAGTAAAAATTGTAGTTGAAGATGATTCGATAACTTTTGATTTTTCAGAGACAGATGCGCAGACACCTGGATTTGTAAACGGGACCTTTACTTCGTCCGCCTCTGCAGTGATGCTTACTTTTCTGCAGATGGTTAACCCGGATATGCCTCATAATGACGGAATGTCGAGGCCGATTAAGATGATCATTCCGGAAGGGAAAATCATCAATGCCGCCTTTCCGGCGGCAACCACTTTCGGCAACCATCTCTGCCCGCCAATAGCGGATGCCATAATCCGTGCGCTTGCCCCGATCATACCCGAACGGGTTACCGCCGGTTGGAACCAGTTGTTATGCGGTCTGGTAACAGGCAACGATCCCAGGAAAAACGCACCTTATGTGGATATTCTTTTCCTGGGTATGAAAGGCGGTTCAGGGGGTACACATGGTTACGACGGATATGATCATATCGGGATGATCGATGCATCCGGAGGAGTTTTGGCGCAGGATTATGAAATGTTCGAACTGCAAAACCCACACCTGCTGCTTAAGCATGAATACCTCTGTGATTCTGCCGGGGCCGGAAGATGGCGCGGCGGGCTTGGTGTGGAGACCGAGTTTGTAATTAACGGTGATAATGTTACCTGCGTGACTTTTGGAGACGGCGATGTTGAGCCTGCTTTCGGTCTTTATGGTGGGAAACCCGGCTCCCTGAACAGGATCGAGCTGCGTTACCCGGATGGTGAAGTGCACGTTCCGATGAGCAAAGAGCTGCTTCATGGAGTCCCCGTGGGCACTACCTGGTTTCAGCATGCCGGTGGTGGCGGCGGCTACGGCGATCCTTATTTGCGTCCGGCAGAGAAGGTTTTTAACGATGTCAAAAACGGTGTAGTCTCGGTTGAAAAGGCCGTGGAGGATTATGGTGTAGTCGTGGACGGGAAAACCAATGCCCTAAATGAGGAAGCTACTGCAGAGCTGCGTAAGAAAAAGTAGCTTTTTCCATGCGGTGGAATCAAGGCTGAGGAGGGATAAGCATTGAGAAGTTTTAATTATCACGAGCCGAAATCGATGGGAGACGTGATAGATTTATTAGATTCTTACGGGACGAAGGCCATGGTTATCGCGGGAGGGACCGACCTGGTTGTAAAGATGAAGCTGGCTGCCTGTGAACCGGAGCATGTTGTTTCCCTGCGAAGCGTTCCCGGCATGAATGAAATTAAGGAAAATAACGGAGAACTGCGGATCGGAGCCATGGTCAGACATCGGGAGATCGGACGCTCAGTTCCGATTCGGGAGCGTTTTTCCCTGCTTGCCGATGCGGCCGACAAACTTGGATCGGTCCAGATACGCAACCTGGCAACAATTGGAGGAAATATTTGTAATGCCGCCCCCTGTGCAGATACTGCGGGACCCCTGGTTGCTCTTGATGCCATGCTGCTGGTTGAAGGGCCGAATGGGGAGAGGAGCATACCGATCAAAGATTTTTTCCTGGGACCCGGCGAAACTGCTCTGGCCGGCAATGAAGTTTTAAAGGAAATTATTGTTCCGGAACTTCCAGCAGGGGCCTGTTCCCATTACATCAAGTATACCCGGCGCAAGGCGATGGATCTGCCGCTGCTCGGAATGTCCATGGTCCTGATTCCCGATGCTTCCAGGCAGGTTTGCAGGGAGGCCCGGATTGGCCTTACTCTTTGTGCTCCGATTCCATTCCGGGCAGCCGAGACCGAGAAATACCTCGCCGGAAAAACTTTTAGCGAAGCGGTCTGGAAAGAAGCCGGAGATTTAGCAGTTAAAGAGTCGAATCCGAGAACGAGTTTTCGGACAACGGCGGAATACCGCAAAAAAATTATCTGCGCCCTGCTGCCGCGTGCAGCGAATGAAGCCCTGAGGCGCCTGAATTAATATTGAGGAAAGGGTGATCCAGGTGAAAATAGCGTTTCATCTTAACGGTGAAGCTGTAACTGCTGACGTGCCGGGCCATATCACACTTCTGGAAATGCTCCGGGATGAATTTGAGCTGATTGGAGCAAAAGAAGGCTGCGGACAGGGTGAGTGCGGTTCCTGTACTGTCCTTGTTGATCAGGAAGCGGTTAATTCCTGCCTGATGCTGGCGGTTTATGTCAACGGAAAAAGTGTTGTAACCATTGAAGGTTTGTCCGGACCCCAGGGTCGACTTGATCCACTGCAGGAGTCTTTTGTGAAACATGGCGCTGTCCAGTGTGGGTTCTGCACTCCGGGTATGATCATGTCGGCCAAGGCAATGCTGACAGAAAACCCCAGGCCCGGCAGGGATCAGATTAAGCAGGGCATGGCCGGCAACATGTGTCGGTGCACCGGCTATATTAAAATTATCGAGGCGATTGAAGCAGTCAGCGAAGGGGGAGATTCCAATGGTCAAGGTTCTTGAACCGGAAATAAAATCTGCTGCGCTGCAGGCTGTAGGAACAAGGCATCCTAAGCTGGATGCGTTGGAAAAAGTTCAGGGTAAAGCGGTTTACATTCACGACCTGAAGGTTCCAAGAATGCTTTACGGGAAAATTCTCTGGAGCGAACATGCCCATGCCCGTATTTTGAAGATCGACACTTCACGTGCTGAAAAGCTGCCCGGGGTCAGGGCGGTAATTACCGGTTACAATACACCCGAGATCAGAACCGGTTTTATCAAGGACAATCCCGTTTTGAAAAAGGGAAAGGTTCGTCAATTCCGTGACGAGGTTGCTGCTGTTGCCGCAGAGACCCCGGAGATAGCTGAAGAGGCGGTGCGCCTGATCGATGTTGAATATGAGCCGCTGCCTGCTGTTTTTGATCCCATTGAAGCGATGCGGGAGGATGCTCCCCTGATTCATGAGGATAAGGAAAGCAATATACTCAAGCTGCCCTGGAAGCTGGTCTGCGGCGATCCGGATCAGGGTCACAGGCAGGCTGACTTTATAGCGGAAGAGAGCTACAGCTTACCGTGGGTTACACACTGCTGCATGGGGACCTCGGGCTGCCTGGCGGAATTTCACGCCAACGGTAACCTGACTGTATACAGCCCGACTCAGATCCGTTACCTGGCCCAGCGTGATTTCCTGGAGTTAATGGCGGCGCTGGGGCTTAAAGATAAAAGGGTTCAGGTCATCACAACGGCTATCGGCGGCGCCTTTGGCAGTAAGCTGGACACTTACCCCTTCGAGTTTATAACAATCCTGCTCGCTTACTATACCGGGCGTCCGGTCAGGTTGATCTTCTCCAGGGAAGAAGAATTTTTTGCCACCGCCACCCGGCAGAAAGTGGAAGCGAAAATATCACAGGGCTGCACTAAGGAGGGAATTCTAACCTTCCGCGATGTCGATATGATTCTCGATAACGGTGCCTATACCTCGTGGGGAGCGACTACACCGTCGGTTATGATGATGCCGATCTCGTCCCTTTACAAGGTCCCCAATGTTAAGTACGTGGCCCAATGTGTTTACACCAATAACATTTATGCCACCGCCATGCGCGGCTACGGCAACCCCCAGGCTACTTTTGCCATAGAGAGCCAGATGGATACCCTGGCTGAAATGGCTGGCATTGATCCCCTTGAGTTCAGGATGATCAATGCCAATACTCCCGGGGAGATAACACCGCAGGGCTTCAGGGTGGGAAGCTGTGGTTTGAAGGAGTGTCTCAAGGCTGTCCGGGAAAGCCTTAGCTGGGATCAGAAAAGGGGCCAAAAGGACGGCAGAGGCGTTGGAGTCGGTTCCCTGATCCATGTCGGCGGGGGAGCGCGTATTTATAAATCCGACGGCTGCGGCACGATTATCAAGCTCGATGATTTTGGAAAAGTGACCGTGATGAGCGGCGCAACCGATATGGGCCAGGGGGCCGACACGGTAATAGCCCAGATTGTAGCTGAAGAGCTGGGTGTCAATATTGACGATATTGCTGTGATTATGGGTAATACCGACCAGGAAACCTGGGATGTTGGCGCCCATGCCAGCAGAACCACCTTTGTTGCAGGCAACTCGGCCCTCCTGGCTGCCCGGAAAGCGAAGGAGGAGATCCTGGATCTGGCTGCTCCCATGTTGAACGAACCGAGAGAAATGCTTGATATTAAAGATCGTCACGTCTTTTCGAAAGAGAAACCTGAGGTATCAATGCAGCTGGCACGGGTCTTGAGAGCCGCACACTTTAAAACCGGCGGTACCCAGATTGTAACCGCCCATTTTTATGATCCGCCCACCCAGATGCTTGACAGGGAAATGAAAGGTAACTTTTCTGCCGCTTATACTTATGGCGTGCACGGAGCGGAGGTTGAGGTTGACAGAGATACCGGCCAGGTGAATGTTTTAAAATATGTCATTGCCATGGACGTAGGCAAAGCGATTAACCCGATGCTGCTTGAGGGGCAGCTTGAAGGCGGTGTGGCGATGGGTCTCGGCTACAGCCTCATGGAGGAGATGCATTTAGACAGGGGTAAGGTATTAAACCCCAATTTCCTCGACTACAAAATGCTGACTTTTCCGGATATGCCGGAAGTCGATTCCATAATTATCGAAACCGATGATCAGGCCGGTCCGTTTGGAGCAAAAGGAATCGGTGAACCGCCGCTGGTGGGAAGTGCCCCTGCGATCGCCAATGCTGTCTATGACGCCACAGGAATCCGCATACGCAGCCTTCCGATTACCATGGAGAAGATTCTGGCGGCGGAAGATGAATAAGAAGATAGGGGATGATGAATATGGGTCTCTGGCTTAGTGAAGAGCAGCTTCAATACCAGGATGAAGTGCGCAAAACAGTTGCGGAAAAGGTGGGGCCCAGGGCTGCTGAAGTTGATGCAGAGGGTAAATTCCCCTGGGACATAAAGGATGCTTTTTCTGAATTCGGGCTATTCAGACTGGTGGTCCAGCCTGAATATGGAGGCAAAGACGGGCTTTTATCAACACTATGTGTGGCTATTGAAGAAGTGGCCAGGGTTTGCGGCGCATCATCAATGATCCTGGGCAACCAGTCTCTCGGGGCGAGCCCGATTGTCCTCTGGGGTAATGAAGCGCAACAGCAGAAATACCTCCAAAAGGTTGCCTCCGGTGAATGCCTGGCTTCATTTGCCCTCACTGAAGCGGATGCCGGTTCGGATGTTGCAGCTGTTAAGACAAGGGCTGTAGCGGACGGAGACAGTTATATTATAAATGGCAGTAAAATATTTATTACCCACGGCGACATCGCCGACGTGCTTGTGGTTTTTGCCAAGGTAAATGTGGATGGAAAAGATAAAATGACTGCTTTCCTGGTCGATAAGGGAACTCCCGGTTTGTCCACAGGAAAACTGGAGAAGAAAATGGGCTTGAAAGGATCTACCACGGCGGAATTAATCCTTGACCAGGTCAGGGTTCCCGCTGAAAATATCGTAGGTAATATAGGAGACGGTTTCCGGATTGCTCTCGACTGTCTCGATAAAGGCAGAATAATGGTTGGTTCAATGGCGACCGGTCTGGCCCAGGGTGCTTTGGATATTGCTTTGGAATATGCCGGCAGCGGTGTTTATAACGGCAAACCGCTGGCAAGGAGCCAGGCGGTACAATTTGCCCTGGCCGATATGGAGACTGCAATCCAGGCAGCGCGCTGCCTGACTCACGCTGCAGCTTTCAAGTATGACCACAAGGAGGAGGGTTATATTAAATTTTCGGCGATGAGCAAGCTCTATGCCACTGATATGGTTATGGATGTTACCGCCAGGGCGGTTGATCTTATGGGCGATTACGGTTATTCAAGGGAGTTTCCTTTAGAAAGAATGATGCGTGACGCCAAGATTTTTGCAATATTTGAGGGTACCAACCAGATCCAGCGGCTGGTTATCGCCAGGGAACTTTTAGGCAAGTAAAGAAAATTTAGAACCAAAAAAAGGAGGGATTGTTGTGGAATCGGTAATCTATCCAAATTACGTAAACCCGCTTTTAAACAAGCCCGACCGGCCCCTGCCAAAAGAAATTGCGATAATTGGCGCCGGTACAATCGGCCCCGACATCGGCTATTTTTTTAAAAGCTCTTTACCCGGGATCAGGCTGGTGCTTGTTGATATTGCGGAAGAGCAGCTGGAAAAGGCCGAAAAAGTAATCCAGGGGTATATTAAAAAGGCGATCGACAAGAAAAAAATGAAACCGGACCAGGCCGAGGCTGTAGGAGCAAACATTTTATACACTACAAACTATGCCGACATTAAAAATGCTGACCTGGTCATTGAAGCTGCAACTGAAAACCTCGCCATCAAGCAAAAAATTGTCGCTCAGATTGAAGCACAGGTCGGGGACGATACAATTATTACTTCGAATACAAGCTCCATCCCGGCCGAAAGGATTTTTTCTGAAGCGCGTCTGCCGGAGCGGACTTCGATTACGCACTTTTTTGCACCGGCCTGGCGAAATCCGGCCGTGGAGGTAATTACCTGGCAGAAGTCGGAGCGTTCGGTTGTTGATTACCTGACCTGGATGTTCTGTGCAACCGGAAAAGTGCCCATTGTCACCCTGGACAAAATCTGTTTTGTCCTTGACCGCATTTTTGACAACTGGTGCAATGATGCCGCCCTGCTTCTCAATGATGCCACTGCTCCCCAGATTGACCAGGTTGCCCAGGAATTTGTTTTTGCCGGGCCGTTCTTTGTTCTGAACCTGGCCAGGGGCAACCCGATTATCGTGGAAACCAACACACTTCAAATGGAAGAAGGAGAGCACTACCGCCCGGCCAATATCCTGCGATCCGTGGAAGACTGGATCACCCTCAAGCCCGGCCAAAAATTGGATATTGTTCCGGAAACCGCCGAGATGGTCCGCAACCGGCTTCTGGGAGTGCTTTTTTCACAGTCTTTCGATATAATTAACCGGGGCATTGGAACGCTTGCCGATCTTAACCTCGGCTGCCAGATTGCCCTTGGTTTTCGTAAAGGGCCTTTTGATATCATCAGGGATTTAGGAGAAGAGAAGACCAAAAGTATTATTTCCGGATTCCAGGCTGACCGGCCCGGCATGCCGGGCATGGAGAAAAGCTACGACAGTTACCAGGATTTCAAACGAAATGTTCTCGTCGATGATCTGGACGGGGTCAAGATTATTACGATCAGGCGGCCGCAGGTAATGAATGCCTTAAGTGACGAAGTTAACATGGAAATCCTGGAAGTTATGAAAGAATTTGAGGCTGATCCGGAAGTCAAGGGTTTTGTGATTACCGGGTATGGGAACCGTGCTTTCTGTGCCGGCGCCGATATCGGCAAATTTCCGCAGATGTTGGGAGATGCCGATGCTTCGGTACAGTACAGCAGGGATTGTTCCTTGCTTCTGCGCTATCTTGATCAGTGCGAAAAACCGGTAGTTGCCGCCATAAACGGACTGGCCCTGGGAGGCGGTTTTGAGCTGGCGCTGCGCTGCCACAAGCTTGTTGCTTCCGAACAGGCCTGGTTCCAGTTTCCCGAAGTAACCCTGGGGATAGTACCGGGAATCGGTGGGCTGGTGGTTCCTTACCGCCGGTGGCCGGAGGGTTCGGCTAAGTTTCATGATATGATTCGCCAGGCGGACAGGATGACTGCAAAGGAAGCTGCAGACCTGGGAATTATTTCAGGCCTGGCCGGTGATTACCTGGATCTGATCCAGATGGCTGTTGACGAGGTAAAGGCTATGGCGGGCAAACCGCTGCCGCGCATTCCCGATGAACCGGTTAAGATTGCCGAACTTAAGCCGCTGGACGCCCCGACAGCCGGGAGACTTCCCTTAAGCAGAGAGGTGGTTGCTATAATAGCGGACGCCATCCGGGATGCTGCGGCCAAATCATCTTTTGAAGAAGCCCTTGAAGTTGGTTACCAGGCTTTCGGAAAGGTCGCCTGTACGGAGGGAGCCAGAGAGGGTATAACTGCCTTTATGGAAAAAAGAACTCCTGAATATAAGAAGTAATAACCGTGGTTAAATTGAAGCTGTAATTATACGTACAACAGGAAGGAAGTGAATATCAGTTAGTTTTAAGCGATTTTGAACTTTCTTTAATTAAGTCAAACCAAAAAATAGGAGGAGGAACTGGATGCTGCCAGGAGAGAAGAAGTATCCCCATATTTTCAGCCCTTTGAAAATCGGAAAGGTTGAAATTAAAAACAGGATTAAGTATGCATCAACAGAAACCAATTTTAATTCCAATGACGGCTTTGTTTCCGATAAGGAAGTTGCCTACATGGAGGCCCAGGCCAAGGGTGGCGCAGGAATAGTCACCACCCAGGGCGCCTATACGGACCCCAAGGGTGAAGGCCAGGGCTATGTTGGCATGATGGGCATCTGGGACGACAAGTATATCCCGGGCTTAAAAAGAATAGCCGATGTAATCAAGAAAAACGGCTCTGTTTCAATGCTGCAGTTAATGCATTGCGGCCGGGTCGGTGGCATTGAACTCGACTATTCCGTAGGCCCATCAGATGTCCCTCAGAAGCTGCCCATCTTCCGCCCACCTGTGGAAATGAGCAAGGATAAGGTCAAGCTGACCATCCAGGAGCATATTGACGGAGCCAGAAGAGCAGTGGAGGCCGGCTATGAAATGATTGAGATTTCCGGAATTGTCGGCTATCTCGTCTCCAACTTCATATCTTCGTATACCAATAAGCGGACTGACGAATACGGTGGCGACATTAAAGGCCGCTGCCGCTTTATGGTTGAGATAGTGGAGGGTATCCGCAAGGAGATTGGCCCCGATATAGCGCTCGGGATCAGACTATGCGGAGACGAACTGCTGCATGATCGCGGCGGCAACACGACCGAAGAAAGCCTTGAAAGCATTAAGATGGCCGAGGCTGCAGGGTGTGACTATATCAGCGTAACCGCCGGATGGCAGGAATCGGCCGAGTCTGTTATTTCACGTGACATACCGATGGGGAACTGGCTTTATATTGCCGAAAGAGTTAAAAATAATGTCAATATACCTGTTACCATGGCCTATCGCCTCTTCCTGCCGGAATATCCTGAGAAGGCGATTGCCGAAGGAAAACTGGACATGTGGGAGATGTGCCGCCCCATGATTGCCGATCCCTTCCTGCCGAAAAAGATTGCCGAAGATCGCCAGGAAGATATCATTCCCTGCATGGCCTGCAACATCTGTCTGGCCAGGCTTTTCCGCGACGTGCCCCTTACCTGTATGGTCCGTCCCACACTCGGTCACGAGAGGGAAGCTGAATATGGCTACTACGGCTTCGAAAAGGTTAAGGAGCCGAAGAAGGTCCAGGTTATCGGCGCCGGTGTTGCCGGCATGCAGGCTGCTGTTGTGGCTGCCCAGAAAGGCCACGATGTTACCATCCGCGAAAAAACCGACCAGGTCGGCGGGCAGATGCGTATAGCTGCCCATGGGCCGTACGGAGACAATGAATTTATGCGGCTGGTTAATTATCTCAAGACACAGTGTGATAAGGAAGGAGTTAAGTTTAGCTTTAATGACGAAGTTAAGCCTTCCGATTTTGACAGGGAAGCCCCTGATGCGGTTGTTCTTGCAACAGGAGCATCCTGCATCAAACCTGAGATCCCCGGTGCGGAAAAAGTTGTCGACGGTCATGACGTGATGGACGGCAAAGTCAAAGTCGGTAAGCGGGTCGTCATTCTCGGCGACAGCGGTGTGGCCCTTTCAATTGCTCAATTCTTGCTTGCGGAGGGTGACCATGAGATCACTGTTGTCGGCAAGGCCAAGAAATTCGGTACAGATATCAATCCTTCCTATGTATGGAGAGTAAGAAAGAAACTCAAGGAGGGCAACGTGCAGGAACTGAAGTTGTCCACCCCTCTCAAGGTTACCGATGAAGGTGTTGTGGCCAAGACTCCCGAGGGTGAAACCACCGTTCCGGCAGATACTGTGGTTACAGCAATCCTTCAATCCAACCGCGAGCTGATTGATGCGCTGGAGGAAAAAGGCCTGGAGTATTATATAGCCGGCGATACCTATGCACCGCGCCGCGGCAGCCATGCTGTCAATGAGGGCTACCGGATGGGTATGAGGATATAAAGAGCTTAAAAAATATAATTGACAAGGGGTGTTAATAAAAATGGATTTACCACTCGAAAAGAGATTTAAAATGATGTCACAGATTTTAAGGGCGACGCACTTTGAGTGGCGCCGCGCAGCCCTGGCTTTTTGTCCCGATGCCGATCCCAAGGAACTGGTTATGAAGTTCTGGGAAGAAGTAGGTCATGATACCGCAGAGGGTTACTTAAGGCAGATAGACCCCGAGAAGCCTTTGCCCAGGCAGATGGCTGAAAATACCGTTTTCAGCAGCCTTTGCATGGGAGAGGATGCTAAGGTTGTGGACGGCAAGGATGAAAAAGAATCTTTTGTCCGTCACGATGGCTGTCCCTGGTACGACTGGCATAAGCGCCTTGGCCTTGAGGAAGAAGATCAGGCCGGCTGTGACCACTGGTTCAGGACCTTTACCGAGGATATCAACGAGAAACTGAATACCGATATCAAGTGGGAGACTCAAAAATGCCTTGCCGCCGGAGATAACCAGTGCCTGAGGCGTTTCTGGGTAGATTGATAATTAATACCGAATAGATTGCCTGATGGTACTGGAGCTATACTGTTACGGTAGTCCAGACAGAAAAAGGAGGCTCAATTGATGATCGATCCCCAAACTCATATGATTCCTGTAATAGACCGGGATAAATGTACCGGGTGTAAGATATGCGTAAAGGCCTGTCCTGGGAAATGCATTCACTTAGACAGTGAAGATATAGTGTATATCGAGGCAGATTACTGTGAGAACTGCGGTATTTGCGCCTACGAGAACCCGCATCTGTGTCCGGAGGAAGCGATTAAGCTGCCCTGGGATAAATGGCAGAGAAATTAACATTAGTTATAGCAAAAAAGGATCATGATAATCAGCCCCTGGAAAATCCAGGGGCTGATTCTTCTTAAAGCCATAAAGGCCGGTCCATCTCACAATTTAAGAAATGAAGTTAACTATTTGTTTGATTTCCTTCATGGGTTAGCCCTGTTTATCCCGGCTGGGAAATGTCTCGGGCATAAATAAGACCAGGCAGAAAGCCAGGGCGATGCTTGCAAGATAGAGGATGAAAATCGAGCGATAAGCAGTAAGAGCAGTTCCGTTTATTAAATAATAATCGAGGATATAACCTGTTACACCCTGGTAGACGCCGACGCCGAGCAGCATGAATGTATTGACTGCACCGATTGCCATGCCGGCTTTTTCAACGGGAAAAATTTCTTTGACACAGGAAAAGTTGATCAGGAAAACGATACTGAAAATGCCGATCGCAAAATATAAAAGCGATGTTAGAAAAGGGCCCGGATAAATTGATAAGGTAACCATGATGGTCCATGATACCAGCATTCCAAGGGTTCCAATGAAGAGAACCGGCCGGCGCGCCCGGAAGTAACGATCTGATAATAGTCCCCAAAAAATGCCTCCGAAAAGTACCCCCAGGGAAGTGAAGAAAAGATGGCCTCCGGCTGCTTCCCTGCTGATATGATAGCTATCCTGTAAATAGACAGCACCCCACAGCCCCTGAAAACTGAATTGAACGCCGTATACCAGGAATGCCCACAAGGCAAAACGCCAAAACGTATTGTGCCTCCAAAAGGGAATATAGCCCTCTATAGCCCTGTTTTCGTTAGTATTTTTACCATTTTTCGTTGGAGCGGTATTCCGGTTCGGGGAAGCTTGCTTACCCATCAGGGTCCAGGCCAGGATAACAAGTAATAATAGAGCTCCTGCTGCCAGGATAAAAGGTAAGCGCCATCCGGCCCTTTCGACCAGCAGAGCAAGTGGAAGAGTGGCTATGAGAAGCCCGATGCTTCCCACGGTCGAGACGATAGTGGTCCGGGTGGCAAACTCCTCGGGTTTGTAGGCCAGGGAAAGGTATTTCAGGGCCGGGACCCATATTCCCGCCGTGCCTACCCCGGTCAGTATCCTTGCCCAGGTAGCCATCTGAATTCCAGGAGATAAGGCAAAAAGTAATGATCCTGCGGCTCCAAACAGTCCGAAAACAATGACTGTAGTACGAACACCAATATGGTCGGAAAGCATGCCTACCGGAAGCTGAGAGGCACTGTAAGCGTAAAAAATAGCTGATGCCATCAATCCCAGGGCAGCGGCGGGAATAGCGAAATCAGCCATCAGGTCTTCCACAATTACTGCCGTGCTGGTACGCAGGAAAAGAGCAAGAATAAAAAGCAGGCAGAAAACAACAAAAACCAATTCACGCTTTATAATATTGTTCATTGAGTCTTTTGTCCCCCATTATATGTCTATGGGATCCGGCCTTAAAAAGTTGCCCTCACGGGGATTAATATCACGTTTGCTCTAAAGGGATTATTAGTGACATGCCCCTGGAACAAACCCAGGGGCTTTTTGAATTTGTATTCTGCCAATCTAAAAGGCCGGGCTTTTGCCTGAAAACAGCTGATTAAAAACAGGCTTCCCGGCCCAGCTCAAAGGCTTTGCGGTTTACATCGGTTAATTTTTTTGGGATCAGGTCCAGCATTACCCGCTCCAGTAATTCAGGTTCGAGGGGCGATCTTCCCTTAACTGAAAAGGCTCCAAGCAGCACGGCATTGGTAGCACGAAAGCTGCCCGCTTCAATAGCCAGGCCGGTCATGTCGAATATAATAGTTTCGGCGGTCAGTGATGCCATATACTCTTTTGCCTCTGTTTCGTTAAAGTCAGATTCGCCAATCAATACTTCATAGGGCGGAACAATATCGGCATTTACTATAGCCACGCCGCCCATTTTCAATAATGAAACCCAGCGAACAGCCTCGATGAGATCAAAGCCAAGCAGCGCGTCCGCCTTTCCGGCAGGGATCAGCGGGCTGTACAGATTATCTCCAAACCTTATGTGGCTAATCACCGAACCGCCCCTCTGGGCCATGCCGAGAGTTTCCGTGCTTCTGAAAGCATATCCTTTTTCCATCGCGGCCAGGGAAATGGCCCTCGAGGCCAGGATTGTTCCCTGTCCACCGACACCGCTTAAAACCAGGCTGTATTTCATGGAGTAACCTCCTTTATGGCTTCAGATGGGCAGATCGGAACGCAGATACCGCAACCTGCACAGGTGTCGGCAATAATCACCCCGTCGTCACCGATAACTATCGATGGGCAGCCTAAATCTTCAATGCATATTCTACAGTCAGTGCATTCTTCTTTATCAATATAAAAAGATTTATCAGATTTTACCCTGGTTACGCAGGGTGCCCTGGCGATTACTACAGAAGTACCGTTGAATGCCAGTGCCCTTTCAGCAGCTTCAATTGTCGCCTGCAGGTCATTCGGGTTGACAACTTCCAAATGTTCAACCCCGAGGCCTTTAACGATCTTTTCAAAATCGGCTCTGGGAGCAGGGTCTCCGGTTGCGGATAAACCCATACCCGGATGCGGCTGAAAGCCGGTCATAGCTGTGGTTTCGTTATCAAGGATAACGACGGTAACATTGGCTTTATTGTAAACAAGATTCAAAAGTCCGGTCATCCCGGAGTGCAGAAAGGTGCTGTCGCCGATATAGGCGATCTGAGGACGATCTTTTTCAATCAGGGAAAGACCATACGCAATGGTAATACCGGCCCCCATACAGAGGCAGGTGTCCTGTGTTTCCAGGGGAGGTGCGTAACCCAGGGTGTAACAGCCAATATCGCCGCAGTGGACGGCATCTTTTTTCTTTCCGGCTTCTTTAAATGCATAAAAAGCTGCCCTGTGCGAGCAACCGGCGCAGAGGATCGGAGGTCTGCCTGGTAGAGCCGGGGGCTGCATTTCAGTGATCGGTTCAAGCTGGTCCGGGAGAATGCCCAGGATTACTTCGAAGAATGATTTAACTCGGTCAATGTTAAACTCACCGAGCCTGGAAACATGGTCGGATCTTTTACCGAAAATTTCAATATCCACTTTATCTTTCCAGGCCAGCCTGATAACCTGGTCTTCAATAACCGGTTCCTGTTCTTCGATTACAATCACCCGTTTTAATCCATCGAAGAATTTGCTGACGAGCTGATCAGGCAGAGGATAGGGAGTCCCGATCTTCAGGATTCTGGGTGAGAGGCACAGTAACTCCAGGGCCTCCTTGACATAATTATAAGATACCCCGGAGGTAATTACCCCGAAATCTGTATCACCGTCTTCGGTCCAGTTAAACTCGCTTTCTGAGAAAAGTTTTTTTGCTTCTTCCTGGCTTTTAACCAGTGAAACATGTTTTTTCGCCGAAAGGCTTGGTAGAATACACCACCGGGGATCTTTTTTAAAAATGAATCCTTTTTTTGGCGGGGTAATTTCTCCAAGGGTTACATCACCATGAGCATGGGAGGAACGGGTAGTGGGGCGCACAATTACCGGCAGCTTCAAAGCTTCCGAAAGTTCAAAAGCCCAGCGGGTCATATCTTTGGCTTCCTGGGCTGAAGAAGGCTCCATAATTGGCAGCATGGCAAATGAGGCGAAGTATCTTGTATCCTGCTCGGTTTGAGATGAATGCGGACCCGGGTCATCGGCGACGGCGAGAACCAGGCCTCCCTCAATGCCGATGTAGGCGAGGCTCATTACGGCATCAGAGGCAACATTCAAACCCATCTGTTTAAGTGAAGCGATTGCTCTTGCTCCTGCATAGGATGCGCCGGCAGCTGTTTCCACAGCAACTTTTTCATTTACACTCCATTCCGCATGATAGCCGTACTGCTTGGCCCATCCGGCCAGGGTTCCCATGATTTCCGAAGAAGGGGTCCCCGGGTATGAAGCCGCGACGGATATTCCGGCTTCTACAGCACCCCTGGCGATGGCTTCATTTCCCATCATCAGCATTCTTGTGCCAGCTGGGATTTCCATGATTTACTATCAACCTCCCTGCGTGTAGAATTTTTCAGACTTAATTAAGATTTGACAACAGATAAGAGCAGTGTTTATGCTGTAGATTTTTTTTAACTGGATTATCACCACCTGCAGAGGTGTATTTTATGTATTTTTTCCGGCAAAATATTTTTTGGGGAAGGCTTGACTGAAGTTTCGGAACAGTTGGATTTTACCGTATATAACCCGCTTTGTCAAGACATCGAAATGGGTTAGCAGGCTTAACGAGTCAGTTTGGATTTGGATTTGGCATCGTATTTTTTGTTTAAATAGAAAATTTTTATAAATATAATAATTATGTTAACAAAATAATTGACATTAATAAAAATAGGGAAAAGGTTGCAAATATATTGACAATAGCTTGTACGCATGATAGCATAATGGCATGTTAGACTCGCTAAAAAGCGGGGAAATATTATACTACTTACTCCAAAGGAGGACACAGTAAGGATGAAGCAGAAAATTGCGTTTCTGAAGCAAGACGAGGCCCCAACCCAGTGGTATAACATTGCTGCGGATATGCCCAATCCACTGCAGCCGCCACTGCACCCCGGTACAGGAAACCCGATTGGCCCTGAAGATCTTGCCCCTGTTTTTCCGATGAACCTTATTGAACAGGAAGTCAGTACCGAGCGCTGGATTGACATCCCGGATCCCATAATGGAGAAGCTGCTGCTCTGGAGACCGACTCCGGTGATCAGGGCTTACAACCTTGAAGCGCACCTGAAGACCCCCGCTAAAATTTACTATAAAAACGAATCGGTAAGTCCCGCCGGAAGCCACAAACCGAATACTGCTATTGCCCAGGTCTATTACAACAAAGAATTTGGCATTGAAAGAATGACTACCGAAACCGGGGCCGGCCAGTGGGGCAGCGCGCTTAGCTTTGCCTGCTCCCTTTTTAAGATGCCTTTAAAGGTTTACATGGTCAGGATCAGTTTTGACCAGAAACCTTATCGCAAGCTGTTAATGAACTCCTGGGGTGCGGAATGTGTGCCCAGCCCCAGCCCGGATACTAACTTCGGCCGCAAAGTGCTGGCGGAGACCCCTGACACCTCGGGCAGTCTCGGCATAGCGATCAGTGAGGCTATCGAAGATGCCGTCACCTCGGAAATAAATACCAGGTATTCACTGGGCAGTGTTCTGAACCACGTTATGCTGCACCAGACTATCATCGGCCTGGAAGCCCAGAAACAAATGAAAATGTTCGGCGACTACCCGGACGTGGTGATCGGCTGTGTCGGAGGCGGCAGTAATTTTGCCGGCCTGGCTTTCCCCTTTGTCAGGGATAAAATCCACGGCACAGAAATAACTGTCCTGGGAGTAGAACCGACAGCTTGCCCCACCATGACCCGGGCACCGTTCCTCTATGACTTCGGTGACACGGCCGCTACTACGCCGCTATTACCGATGCATACCCTCGGTCACAACTTTATCCCCGCCCCGCTGCATGCCGGCGGTCTAAGATACCATGGTCTGGCCCCGCTGGTCAGCCAGCTGATCCTGGATAATCTTATCGAACCGAGATCTTACAACCAGCTCGAGACCTACGAAGCCGGTATAACCTTTGCCCGCACCGAAGGCATTGTCTGCGCTCCTGAAACCAACCATGCTATCGCTGCTGTAATTGACGAGGCTAATAAAGCAAAGGAAGAAGGGCGTGAAAAAACCATTCTATTCAACCTGAGCGGCCACGGCCTGCTGGATCTTAGCGGTTACGACGCCTACATGAGCGGTAAACTGACCGATTACAGCCTGCCTCAGGAAGATATTGACAAGAACCTGGTTGCCCTGGCATCGTATCCAAAACCGAAGTAAAGGGAAGATGAAATTTACCTTGATCGTGAATTGAATATTTTAAACTGACCCGGCATAGCCGTCTTGTGAGCCAAGCCGGGTCAGTTATTTAAGCTGTCCGCGATCTTCAAATCTCTGGCAATCTCTATCATTCGTCTTTTTCTATTGTTAATTATACGGACGCTTGCTATAGTTAAAATACCTGATTACTTACTCTGTCGAACTGGAGGTGTTTTATTTGAAAATATTAGTCAGTGATGCTATTTCAACGGGAGGACTTGAATTACTGCGGGAACATGCCGAAGTTGACTACAAACCGGAAATTAAACCGGATGAACTTGTAGCGGAGATAGGCGCCTATGATGGTCTTGTCGTTCGCAGCCGGTCAAAAGTTACTGCTGAAGTGATCGAGGCCGGTGCAAATTTAAAAGTGATCGGGCGGGCCGGGGTCGGGGTGGACAATATTGATCTCGACAAGGCCACGGAAAAAGGAATTGTTGTCCTCAATGCGCCCCATGGCAACACAATATCGGCGGCGGAACTCACGATCGCCCTGATGACTTCACTGGCCCGGAATATACCGGCTGCGAATTACTCTATCAAAAGTGGTGAGTGGAAACGTTCCGAGTATACCGGGGTCGAGCTGAATACTAAAGTACTGGGTGTAATCGGTGTCGGAAGAATCGGCAGTGAAGTTGCCCGCAGGGCCAGGGCCATGGGGATGACAACAATCGGCTATGATCCTTACATACCGGCTGAACAAGCAGAAAAAATTGGCATTAAGATGGTCGCTTTTGAAGATCTGCTCAAGGAGTCCGATTTTATTACTTTGCATCTGCCTCTTAACCCTCAGACCCATTACCTGATCGGTGAAAAGGAGCTGGCCATACTCAAACCCGATGTACGGATAGTGAACTGCGCCCGTGGCGGCCTGATTGATGAAGACGCCCTTTGCGCTGCCCTGCAGGAAGGCCGGGTTGCCGGTGCTGCTCTTGATGTTTTTGAGCAGGAACCGCCAAGCAGCTGCAGGCTCCTGGGGCTGGATAATTTTATAGCCACACCCCACCTGGGAGCCTCTACCCGTGAAGCCCAGACAAATGTTGCCCTGCAGGTCTCAGAACAGGTTATCAAGGCTCTGAAAGGGGAGCCCATCGTTTCAGCGGTCAATATGCCGGCATTGTCATCGGAGACCAGGGCTGCGCTGGAGCCATATTTCCCACTGATGCAGGTGCTCGGCAGTTTCTACCTCCAGGTTTTCGGCGGCTCGGTCGATGAAATAGAGCTTACCTATTTCGGCAACATCACATCCCAACCGCTTGAATTTCTGACCACCTCCTGCCTGATTGGATTTTTACGTCATGTGGTCGGTGATGGAGTCAACTGGGTCAATGCCCCCTATATTGCCCGGGAGAGGGGAATTGCCATCCGGGAAACATCTACCACTGAAATTAAACACTATAACAACATGATCCGGATGACAGGCAGGTTGGGAAAAGAGAAACACCTTGTTTCCGGAACCATGCGCAGCAATGGTATGCGCCTGGTGCGGGTTGATGATTACCTGATTGAAATTATCCCGGCCAGGTATATGCTGGTTACGACCCATCAGGATCGTCCGGGGGTTGTTGGCAAAATCGGAACTTTACTGAGCGATGAAAATATTAATATCGCTTCCATGCAGCTGGGTCGAAACAAAGCCGACCATAAAGCAATGATGTTTATCCAGGTTGATGAAGAGATAAGCAAGGAAACTCTCAGCAAGGTTCAGGAACTTGATTTTATTATCAAGGCCAGCTTTGTAACCCTGAAGAATGTACCTCTTAACGGATAAAGGCAAAAGTAAGATGATATCCGGATTTTTTGGTTTGGCAGATAAAAATGTGCTGAAGTGTATGGAGCGCAAAGGAGTTTTGAGGGCGGGATGGAAAAAGTAAAAAACCCTTATGATTACTTTGAGAAAGATCGATTCGCAAAGCACAACGGCATTGAACTGCTCGAGATTAACGATAAGATTGCCAGGGCGAAGCTGACCATAAAAGAGCATCATTTAAACGGAGTAAATATTGTTCATGGTGGGGCGCTGTTTACGTTGGCCGACCTGGTTTTCGGAGCTCTCGGGTATGTTCATGATCAGAGTGCAGTGTCAATCAATGCCAGTATTTCCTACTTTAAAGCGGCCCGCGGAGGGACGCTTTTTGCTGAAGGTGAGCTTATTTCGCTAACCGCGAAGTTTGGATCATATGCAGTGCAGATTAAAGATGAAAAAGGTAACCTAATCGCTCATTTTCAGGGCCTTGGCTACAGGAGGCAGAATGATGGCGCCTGATCTGGATAAAAAAATTATTGAAGAGAGCCTGCAGGGAAATGCTTATTCTTTGGGCAGGCTGATTACTTTCCTCGATGATTGGGAAAAAAGAGTTCAGATTATCAAAGAAATAGAACCTTATACCGGTAATGCCTTTATTGTCGGCATTACCGGGCCTCCGGGTGCAGGAAAAAGTACCCTGATTAACCGCCTGATCAAGCACTACAGGAGCCTGGATCTTTCGCTGGGTCTGCTTTGTATAGATCCGACCAGCCCTATTTCGGGAGGATCACTGCTCGGGGATCGTTTGCGATTGGAGGAACACAACCTTGACCCCCATGTTTTTATCCGCAGTATGCCGGCAAGAGACCGCCTGGGCGGGATTTCGCCGACCTCAAGAGAAGTGATCAAGCTGTTCGATGCTTCCGGTAAAGATATTATTATTGTTGAAAGTGTCGGGGCAGGTCAGACTCAGTTTGAGATCAGGAAAATAGTGGACACGGTTGTGGTGGTTTCAGTGCCGGGGCTGGGTGACAGTATCCAAATGCTAAAAGCGGGCCTGATGGAGCTGGCCGACATTTTTGTTTTAAACAAGGCTGATCGTGATGGTGCCGATCAGGCAAAAAGAGAATTGGATGAAGCTGCTTCCAGGTATGCAGGGGCATGGAAACCCCCGGTTATATCTACTATTGCTGCCAGGAACGAAGGGGTTAAAGAACTTTCCGAGGCGGTTGACGATCACCGGAAGTTTCTGCAGGAAAGCGGTATTATGGAACAGGCGCGCGGGCAAAGAAATTTAGAATATACCAACGAGTTGGTTTTCGATTTAATTAAAAAGGAAGTTCAAAGGCGTCTTGAGGAAAATAGCAGGCTGAAGCAGATTTTGGATCAGGCAAACAAAGGGAAACTTGATCCCCTGTCTGCAGCCTGCCAGATCCTGGAGCAGATTATGCTTCTCCCGCAGGGAGATTAACTGCTGTTTCAAACTCCTGTCTGCTTTTAACAGTTTTCATAAATGTTTTAAAGCGGTATATTTCCGTGTTTCCGACGGGGCTTTTCTTCACATTTGGTCCTCATCATCTGCAGGGCTGAAATTAACCTGGCCCTTGTTTCCTGAGGTTCGATCACATCATCAAGCAGCATTTTACCGGCAGGATTGAAGGGGTTTGAGTAATAATAGTCATAGTCCCTGATCCTTTTTTCCCGTTCTGCTGCCTGGTCTTCAGCTTCTGTCAGTTCCTTTTTAAAAATGATATCTACGGCGGCGGCCGTATCGAGAACGACCGGTTTGGCGATAGGCCAGGCAAACATCTGGTCAACTTCAGTCCCTTTGCAGCACATGGCCATAACAGCGCCGCCATAGTTCTTGCGCATATTCAGTGTAATCTTGGGAACTGTTGCTTCTGAATATGCATAAAGCATTTTAGCGCCATGCCTGATTATCCCTCCATATTCCTGATCTTTTCCGGGCATAAATCCGGGCACATCGACCAGGTTAACCAGGGGGATGTTAAAAGCATCACAGAACCTGATGAAACGGGCCCCTTTATCTGAAGAGTCGATATCGAGGCATCCGGCCATGATCAGCGGCTGGTTGGCGACAATTCCAACCGTGTTTCCGTTGAGCCTGGCGAAACCGATTACCAGGGTTTGTCCGAATTTAGGAAGAATCTCCATGAAATCCCCGTTATCGACAATGCGGAAGATAACTTTTTTGACATCATAAGGGACACGAAAGTCATCGGGAACAATCTCCATCAGGTCTTCAGTGGTTCGTGCTGGATCGTCGCCTGTATTAACAAGAGGAGGATTTTCGATGTTGTTAAGTGGAAGGAAGCTGAGCAGCCTTTTTATTCCCTGGAGGCACTCCCGGTCATTCGGATAAACAAAATGGGCATTGCCGCTTGTTTCGGAGTGTACTTTAGATCCGCCGAGACTCTCAATATCCATTTGTTCTCCGGTAACGGCTTTGATTACTCCGGGACCGGTAATAAACATCTGGCTGGTGTTTTCAACCATAAATATGAAATCGGTAATCGCCGGCGAATAGACTGCCACCCCGGCACAGGTACCCATTATTGCCGAGATTTGA
Source organism: Bacillota bacterium (assembly GCA_051748565.1). Taxonomy (GTDB): domain Bacteria; phylum Bacillota; class Dethiobacteria; order DTU022; family DTU022; genus SKPH01. Next base: position 34,416 of record JBNJHN010000011.1, read on the forward strand.
GGGATCACCCCGGAAGCTTTTGTATTGCGATGAAACATACCGGCAACATTACGGGAAGCGGTAAAGCCCTCGTGAATCCTGCCCCCGCCGGATTCATAAAGCCCGATCAGGGGAGCCCCCATCATGATTGCCTTGTCAATCGTATAACAGATCTTTGCGCCGTGTGTGGTGCCGACTGATCCACCCAGAACTGTCACATCTTCAGAAAAAATAAAAACCAGCCTGCCGTCAACGGTCCCATAACCGGTGACTACTCCGTCGCCGGGGAATTTCTTTTCCTGCATATTGAAATCGTAACACTGGTGTTCTGCAAGGGTATTAAATTCAATGAAACTGCCGGGATCCAGGAGAAATTCGACCCTTTCCCTCGCGGTTAGCTTGCCCCGGGAGTGCTGCTTCTCAATGGCTTTTTCTCCTCCGCCAAGCTTTGCTTTTTCTTTCAGAGAGCGCAGCCTTTCGGTTTCAGTTTGATAGGTTCTGTCAGGCATTATAATTCACTCCATTTAAGTCAAATATAAATCGGCCTGTCCGGGGTTGGGGGCGAAGCAAAAGCGGTTTATAATCGGAATAAAACTGGAAATATTATACCTTCAGGCCAAAGCAAAGTCAATGGCCGCGAACAGTCATGGCCCTTGATCACCTAAAGGTCAGGGTTGACCGATTTCGAACTCTTCAGTAAAATCCAAGGGAGTATTGCTTTAAGAAAAATATAAGCCGGATAAGGGGTGGCCCTCTTGCAATATTTTAAGCTCAGCAGAGAAGATGGTATAACTGAAATCCTGATTGATCGCCCAGCCCAGCGAAATGCTTTTAGTGACGAGATGTGGATAGGACTGGCAGAAATTATGCAGTCTTGTTCGGCCGACACAGATACAAAGGTTGTAATCATTACCGGGGCGGGAAACACCTTTGCTTCCGGGGCAGACATAACTCAGCTTAAGGACTTAACCGACAAAAATATGCGCCATCACTACCTGTGTTGTGTCGAAAGGGCAATTGAAAGTATTATCGATTGCCCCCATCCCGTAATTGCCATGATAAACGGTTGGGCTATCGGAGCGGGCTGTGAGCTGGCAATTGCCTGCGATATACGAATCTGCTCGGCAGAAGCGAAATTCAGCGTTCCCGCGGCAAAACTGGGTATTGTTCTGCATCATAGTTTAATCCAGAGAATTTTGAACCTGGTTGGTATGGCGGCAGCCAAAGAACTTTTGTTTGTCGGGGATCCTGTTTCTGCAGATCGGGCATACGCTCTCGGGCTTGTTAACAAAGTTACCTCCGCACTGGAACTAAGGGCTGCCACCACCGAGATGGCACGAAAAATTGCCGGTAATGCACCGCTGGCAGTAAGAGGGATGAAAAAAGCTCTGACCCGCCTGTCTGAACCTGATCTGCCAAAAGATCAGAGCGACCTCGAGCAGCTTGAAAAAATAGCCTTCGAAAGTGATGATTTTATAGAAGGCGCCACTGCTTTTATGGAAAAAAGAAAACCGGTCTGGAAAGGAATATAACCGGAAGGGGAACCTGTTCGAAAAAGATAAGCTTTCCGGAAAAGCTGTTTCTTTTGTAAGCCGGGGGGTATAATAATATTAAAGTATCTTCTCTCAGGCAGAAAGGGTGTTGGCTGTGGTTGAAGAGAACAACAGCAGGGTTAAAGTAGCCGGCATCCCCAAGTGGCTGGTAGCTCTGGTTGACATAGCCCTGGTCAACCTGGGGCTCTATTTTGCCCTTGTGATTATTACCGGTGAACTGCAGGGTTTTCAGATTGCGCCATTGTTTTTTTTGCTGCCCCTCATATCGCTGATTACGGTTTTCCTCTTTAACAGTCTAGGGCTTTACTCCCGTCAGCGCAGCGGTTTTACGCCAATTGTACGCTCACTGGTTACCGGAGTAATTGGTTTGACCTTTTTTTCGATCTTCTTTGTTTTCTGGACCAGGACATTTATCTTTCAACAGAGCGTCTTCCTGGCCGCACCGATAATCCAACTTGTATTGCTGCTTGGATGGCGAATACTTTACTGGCGGCTGGAGCTCTGGGTGCACGGGCAGAAGAAGCTTGTGGTTATAGGCAGTGGCAATGAAGCCGACCATGCCCTGGAAAAAATTATGTGCCTGCCACAGGGTATTTTTGATGTGACCAGGGTATTGCCTCCGGAAAAATTAGGCGAACTGTCCCATTGGCTAAAAGAGACCGATGCGGTATTAATTGCAGGTTCGCTCAATATGGACCAGAAAAATAAGGTAATCCGGGATAGCTTTGACCTGAACAGGGAAGTCTTCATCGTGCCCGATCTTTATGAGATCATCCTTACCAGGGCGTCGATGACCCAGGTTCACGATACTCCGGTAATAGAATGTGAGGACATGCAGCTCTCATTCGTGCAGCTTTTTGTAAAGAGAAGCTTTGATCTGGCCGTTGCCCTGGTCCTGGCCCTGCCGGCCCTGTTATTACTGTTAATTACGGGACTGGCGGTAAGTTTATCATCGCCCGGCCCGGTGATCTTTAGCCAGGAAAGAGTCGGTTTCAGGGGACGACCCTTTATTTTATACAAGCTGCGGACTATGATTGTCGATGCTGAAGGTGAAAGCGGGCCGGTCTTTTCGATGGAAGAAGATGATCGGGTTACCCCTGTGGGCCGTTTCCTGCGGGCCACCAGGCTTGACGAGCTGCCCCAGCTCTACAACGTGCTGCGCGGTGATCTCAGCATTGTCGGCCCGCGTCCCGAAAGACCTTATTTTGTGGAGAAATTCCAGAGCGAGATGCCTGAATACAAGCTGCGCCACCTGGTTAAACCGGGAATTACCGGTTTGGCACAGGTTAACGGTTACTACGCTACCGACTCGCAGGATAAACTGCGCTACGACCTTTACTACCTGTCCGATTACTCTTTGCTGCTCGATTTCAGGATCCTGCTGTTAACTATACCGACTCTTTTCAACAGGGAAGCGGCAAAAGGGGTCAGAAAAGAAGCTGTTGAAAGAGAATAGCAAACCTATCCGGAGGTATTTATGGCTGAAATCTTAATTTTAGGCGGTGGGGTGGCCGGGATATCTGCGGCCTGGCATGCCGGCAGAGCAGGGCGGGAAGCTGTAATTTTTGAGGCTAAAGAGCGCTGGGGCGGGCTGCTTGATTACTTTGAAGTTGATGGCTTTCGCTTCGACAATGCCGTTCATTTTGCTTTTAGCAGTAACAAAGAATACCGTGCTGTGCTTGAAATGACCGACTATATCAAACACTTTCCCGAGCCTTATAACTATGAGCAGGGAAGATGGCTGAAACATCCTGTACAAAATAATCTTTATCCTCTTCCAGTTGAAGAAAAAGTTGAAGCGATTAAAAGCTTTATCGGCAGACCTGATCGGGGGGTTAATTCTGATTACCGGCAGTGGCTGGTGGAGCAATTCGGAGAATATATTGCCGGTCGTTTCCCGGCCCGCTATACCGAGAAATACTGGACAGTTCCCGCGGATCATCTAAGCACTGATTGGATCGGCGACCGTCTCTACCGGCCAACCCTTGAAGAGGTGCTTTTTGGGGCAATGACAGAGCGCACTCCTTCAACTTATTACCTGCCTGAAATGCTTTATCCGAGCCGGGGTGGATATCGCATATTTCTCGAGCCTCTAATCGATAACCTTGACCTGCGCACCGGCAAAGAAGCTATTTACCTGGATCCTGCCAGGCGCCTGGTTAAGTTTAAAGACGGTTCATCTGAGTACTACGACCATCTGGTCAGCAGTGCTCCTTTACCCGAGCTGATCGGTATGATTGAATCGGCACCTTCGGCGGTCATTGAAGCAGCCTCATCACTCTGGGCTACTTCAGCTGCTCTTGTTTCACTCGGTTTTAATAATCCACAGGCGGGTGACCATCTCTGGTTTTATATCTATGATCGTGATATCAAGCCGTCACGGGTCCATGCCCCTTATCGCAAATCGCCGGCGAATGTTCCAGAGGGCTGCAGTTCTCTGCAATTTGAAACTTATTTTTCCCGGAATAGCAATCTAAATTGCGCGGGTGAAGAGCTTATTGAGCATGTCATAAAAACGGCAGAACAGATGCAGCTGGCTTCAAGGAGCGATATTGTCGTGACCGATTACCGCATTTTACCTTACGCAAACGTGGTATTTGATCACGGTATGGTTAAGCGGCGCGACTTTGTTTTGGATTATATCGGAAAGTGCGGAATCCTGCCGGTCGGACGTTTTGGAGAATGGGATTATCTATGGGCAGACCAGAGCTTTTTGAGCGGCAAAAAGGTAGAATCTTTGCCCTTCGTGTTATAATTTAGGCAGGAAGTTCTCTGATTTTAAAAGGGGGTAGAGTTGATGGAAAATGATCGGGAAAAAAATCTTTATCCAAACCAGCCTGATCAGAAACAGAAATCCCCGCAAAGTTCTGTCGGGCCGGAGAGAAATAAAGAAGCCGGCCCCGGAGAGAATAAATCAAAATTTGATGAGCTTAATTGGAATGAGCCAAAAAAAAACGCTCCCTTTAATAAAAGGAAGACGAAAGCATCGCGCAGCAGGCTGAAAATAGCGCTGTTGATTATCGCCGGGGTGCTGGGTTTGATGCTTGCAGCTGCAGGCACCTATGTAATGGCTTTTTATGGTGAAGTTAAGGAAACACAGCGTGTACTGCTCGATGATGCTGTTTTTGATCAGGGATATGATATAAGCGCTGCTTTTCCTGAACATATTGTTAATATCGGAATGCTCGGTTTTGATCGCGGTTGGAACCGTGAGGCTTACGGTGAATACCTTTTCCGCCCTGATATGCTTGCTGTTTTTACAATTAATTTCGAAACAGATGAGATATCGGTGGTGCGTATACCACGTGATTCATACGTACCTATCTACGGTATGGACGGCTTCCACGACAAGATAAACCATTCTTACTATAACGGTTACCGGCGCGGAGGGGGAGAGGACAATCATGCTGATGGTATCCGCTACACTCTGCATACCGTCAGCAATGTTTTAGGCGGCATCCCCATCCACTACTATATATCTGTCGATATGTACTCAATTATCGAGTTAGTCGACGCCATGGGCGGAATCTATTACGATGTCGAAGAAGAAATTATCGACAAACACTGGGAGATAGGCAGGGTTTTGGTGCCTGAAGGCCCGCAGTTAATGGACGGGAAAACCTTTTTGCGCTACCTGCAGTACCGTGATGATAAAACCAAACAGGATTACGGACGTATCGATCGGCAGATGAACCTGCTGAAAGAGACTTTTTATTACCTGCGGGAAAAAGGGCGTATAACCGATATCCCTGCTACTTACCGCATCTACAAAGATTATGTGGAAACCGATCTGTCATACACCCAGATTGCAGCGCTGGCTTACTATGGGCGCGATATTGAAGTTTCAGATGACAATATGCATTTTTACACTCTGCAGGGAAGCGGGCAGATGAAGGACGGTATTTGGTACCAGGTTCTGAATCAGAAAGATCGGGTACAGGTCATTAAGGAGGTATTCGGTATAGATGCGGAGCCCTGGCCGCCGATTGTGCTCAAAGACAGCCCTGAATATCTGGAAGAACAGGAAAGAAAAAGGCTGGAAGAAGAACGGGAAGAAGGCCTTTCCCAGGGGATTTTCCGGGGCGGCCTTTTAGAAAGAGAAAGCGATGATGAGGAGGCCCAGCTTGTAGAGGTTCCCGATTTAAGGGGGATGACTATTTTCGAGGCCGATCTGGAGCTCAGAAAAATTGGCCTGGTAATTGGCAGAGCGGATAGCCGTTATGATAGCTTCCTTGATAGTGGACTAATAATCCATTCCGATCCGATAGCCGGCAGTTTAGTCAAAGATAAATCGGAAATAAACCTGGTTGTTTCTAAAGGACAGGAGAATGACAATTAACTTGAGACGTAATAAGGAAGATCAGAAAAGTTGAAAAATCTGTCTCCGAAACTCAAATTATATATTTCGCTGGGGATAATTTTTTCGATTATCCTGGTTTCTTTTTCGATTATCTTTTATGGTTTTTACCAGGTTTATTTTGCACCGGCAACACTTTTCAGCCGTGATTTTGATCACCGCGGAAGCGTGGAAGACTATTTTGAGGATAGAGTAATTAATGTTGCAGTGCTCGGTTTACATAACCGAAACGAAGACAATACATTCGGTGATATTTATTATGTCGATACGATCCTGGTAGCTTCAATTAATTTTGACCAGGATTCCCTGCAATTGCTGGCTATTCCCCGTGATTCATATGTTGATATTGCCCACATTGGACTAAAAGACAGGATCCGGCAATCGTACAGCTACGGCTATGAACAGAAAAGGGAAAACCGGCATGAAGAAGGAATTCGTTATACCATGGACACGCTCAGTCAACTGCTTGAAGATTTTGAGCTGCACTATTATATTGCCATGGATATAGAGGGTCTGAAGCAGTTAATTGATTCACTGGGCGGCGTTTACTATACTGTGGAAGAGCCGATGATCGGTTTTACACCGCAGGAATCTCTCGATGCCGGCCGGCAGCTTCTCGACGGCCGGGGTTACCTCACCTATCTGACCTACCGTGAACCTGATTCAAGGGATGATTTAAATAGAATGCACCGTCAGAAAGACCTGTTAATGGCTACTTTTAAATATTTCCAGGATATGGGCATATTTAATTATGTTATCCCCTCTTATTCCGCTTATCGTGAACATATATATACTGATCTCAACTTTAACCAGGTTGCTGCTTTAGCCCTTTTTGCCGGTGAACGGTTAGAAGCAGACGCTATCCGTGATTATTCACTACAGGGTGAATATTTCCAAATCGGCGAGGGTGAAACCTATTACCTTTCAATAAATGAGTCTCAAAAAAGTGAACTGATTGATAATATGACTGGGGGACAAAGCAATTGATGGGATCCGGATCTGTGTCGATTAACAAATCCTGCCTGGTTACAGGGACCGCAGGTTTTATCGGATCTCATCTGGCCGGCCGCTTACTCGAAAAGGGCTGCCGGGTGATCGGCGTTGACAGTTTTACGGACTACTATGACCCAAAAATCAAAGAAAAAAATATTAGTGGGCTGAATGGTTACCCATCGTTTACACTGTTCCGGGACGATCTTATTGACATTGATTTCAGTCGTTTCAATGACGTTGAGTGGGTTTTTCACCAGGCTGCCCAGGCGGGGGTACGGGCAAGCTGGGGTAAGGAATTTGCCTGTTATACCCGTAATAATATTCTCAGCACGCAGCGCCTGCTGGAATGGGTCCGCAGCAGCAGGGTGGAAAGGCTTGTTTATGCTTCATCATCCTCTGTCTACGGTGACACGGGAAAGCTCCCAATGCACGAAGAGGATCTGCCCCGGCCGCTTTCACCTTACGGGGTTACCAAGCTGGCTGCTGAACACCTTTGCAACCTCTATCATCATAATTTTTCAGTTCCGGTCGTCAGTTTGCGCTATTTCACCGTTTACGGGCCCGGGCAGCGGCCTGATATGGCTTTTCACCGTTTTATCAGCGCTATCCTCAGGGGCGAAGAGCTGGTTGTATATGGAAGTGGTGAGCAGACCCGCGATTTTACTTTTATCGATGACATAGTTGAAGCAAACCTTGCGGCAGCCCGGGCTGATCAAGCCGTGGGAAAGGTATATAATATTGGTGGCGGAAGCAGAATTTCAGTAAACGGGATACTGGAAATTATCGGGCGTCTTACCGGCCGGGAAATCAGGTTCAGGCGTGAGTCGGTACAGGCCGGTGACGCACCGCACACCTATGCTGACACAACCAGGGCGAGACAGGATTTAGATTTTATTCCAAAAACCCCGCTCGAAAAAGGTTTGGCTGAAATGATTAAATCTTTTTGCGTGTGAAATAGAGGACTATTGCGGCCCCGGCGGCTGCAAAAATTATGAAGGTAAGGCTTAACTGAGCGGGCATCAGGATGCGGGTTGAGCCGAGGATCATCCCCGCCAGGAGGAAGGATATCGCTGTCTGGTAACGCCGGTAGAGCGCTGAAAGCAACCGGGCCAATCCGAAGATACCGACGACAAAACCGGAAGCTAAGAATCCCAGTTTCAGCCACTGCCAGTTACTGACGGCATGGATTACATCATCGTACAGGTTCATAATAATCAGGATCGAACTGCCGGATACCCCCGGCAGCAGCATGGTGGCACTGGCCAGGGTTCCACCGAGAAAGAAGTGCAGGAAACCGCCTGGCGGCAGGATCGTGAAGGTCCTGGTCGGCTCACAGATTATGTACCAGGTTGTGACAAAGCCTGCAATACCCAGGGCGATTGGCCAGATGAATATGCTTAAATTTTTAATATTGAAAGGTTGCTCAGTTTTCTGGCGGAGGTTTATTACAGCAGGGATCGAAGCGAGCAGCAAGCCCATCAGGAAAGCCATAATTGCAGCATTGTAGTGCTCTAGCAGATAGCTGATTATATAGACTCCGGCAAGAGCTCCACCGATCACCCCGCCAAGCAAAGGCAGGTATGGTTTTATCCGCAGTACGGAGATATCTTCAATAAAACTGCGGTAAAAACCGAGAATGAGGATAACAGTGCCGGCACTCAGGCCGGGAAGGATTAAAGCTACCCCGATTGAGGCTCCCTGCAGCAATTTAAGGATCACGATTTCTCCTTTGTTCAGTTGATATAGCTTAAACGGACTGTGCTATCTTCGCCATCAGCTCATTTTATCCCTTTCAGTGGTAAATTTTTTATATGTGATATTTTTTTATCTGCTCTTATCAACCATAAACCCTTTATTAATGATCGAAAAGTGATATGATAAGTATAAGGGTGATTTTACCGGTAATGAATCAATACAAGGCAGTTCACTACGACAGTGAAATTAAGGAGATCGGGGTTGTTTCAGATACACACATCCCCACCCGTGGGCATTCTCTACCGCCGCAGATTTTCAAAATTTTTGAGGGAGTGCAGCTAATCCTCCATGCCGGAGACCTTGTTGATGAAAGGGTTGTCGATGAACTGCAGACCCTGGCTCCGGTAGAGGCGGTAGCAGGCAACATGGACCCGATTCAGCTTAAAAACCGTTTAGGCCGTTTCAAACTGATCAAGATCGGGGTAATCAGTATCGGCATGCTGCACGGAGATCTGTTGGGGCGCAGGATTAATTTTGATCAAGTTAAAGATATTTTTCACCCGGATCTGCCTAAGGCCATTGTATTCGGACATTTACATGAACCGGTTAACAAAGAAGTGGAAGGTCTTTTATATTTTAACCCCGGCTCATTAATTGACCCGCGCCGTACCCCCCGGCCTTCGTGTGGGCGTCTTCTGATTAACGGATCTGAAATCAGTGGTACAATAATCTATATCGATTGAATGAGGAGGTGGAATTATGGAACCGGCTAAAGAAAATGAGCTGAAAGAAAGAATTTTATTTGAAGCAGAAGGTTTGAAATTACCATGTAAAAAAGCATTTACCATTGCCTCGGAAGTAGGCTGCCCCATAGCCGATGTTGGCAAAAAGTGCAATGAAACCGGGATTAAGGTTGTAGGCTGCCAGTTGGGCTGCTTTTAACCAGTTTTGAACGTAAAGGAATGATATTCGAAGAAAATAGTAGATATTATGAGTATGAGGTTAATAATCTTCTATAAATATGATGGCAGGCTCTAAATAGCCTGCCGTTCTATTTGCCCGACTAACACCTTTGCAGTATTATTAGATACAGTATCATTAGCACTCACTCGTTGAGAGTGCTGCTAAGAAGACAAAAATCATTAAAGGAGGCAGGTTGAATGAACCTCAAACCATTATCAGACAGGGTTATTGTCAAGGTATTGGAGGCTGACGAGAAGACAGCCAGCGGTATTGTTATCCCGGACAAGGCTAAAGAAAAGCCGCAGGAAGGGAAAGTAATGGCTGTAGGCACAGGAAAAGTCCTTGATAACGGCACTAAGACCGAAATGGAAGTCAAGGTAGGGGATAAAATTATTTTTTCCCGCTATGCCGGAACCGAAGTTAAGGTAGACGGCGAAGAGTATTTGATTTTAAGGCAAGACGATATTTTGGCTCTCGTATAATTTATATCAGTAAGAAGGAGGTTAATAAGAATGGCTAAACAGATTATTTATGATGAAGAAGCCCGTCGTGCGCTGGAAAGAGGAGTTAACCAGCTGGCGAAAACAGTAACAGTAACACTAGGACCTAAAGGACGCAATGTTGTTTTAGACAAGAGGTTCGGTTCCCCCCAGATTACCAACGATGGTGTAACCATTGCCCGCGAAATTGAATTAGAAGATCCCTTTGAAAACATGGGTGCACAGCTGGTTAAAGAGGTGGCTACCAAGACCAACGATATCGCTGGTGACGGGACTACCACGGCAACACTGCTGGCCCAGGGAATTATTCGCGATGGCCTGAAAAACGTAGCTGCAGGCGCTAACCCGATGATCATGAAGCGCGGAATCGAAAAAGCTGTCGAAGTAGCGCTGCAAGAGCTGGAAAACATGAGCAAGCCTGTAGAAACAAAGGAAGACATTTCCCAGGTGGCCGCGATTTCGGCCGACGATGAAACTATCGGTGAGTTGGTTGCCGAAGCGATGGAGAAAGTCGGTAAAGACGGTGTTATCACGGTTGAGGAATCTAAAGGTTTTACCACCGACCTGAAAGTAGTCGAAGGTATGCAGTTTGACCGCGGCTATATTTCCCCTTACATGGTAACTGACACTGAAAAGATGGAAGCAGTTTTAGAGGAGCCCTTTATTCTTCTAACTGATCGCAAAGTGAGCAATATCCACGACCTGCTGCCGCTGCTGGAAAAAATTGTCCAAAAGGGCAAGCAGCTCCTGTTAATCGGCGAAGATGTCGAAGGTGAAGCGCTGGCTACGCTGGTAGTGAACAAACTGCGTGGGACTTTCACCTGCGTTGCTGTTAAAGCACCCGGTTTTGGCGATCGCCGCAAAGCGATGCTTGAAGATATCGCTGTTTTGACCGGCGGTGAAGTTATATCGGAAGACCTTGGCATTGAAATGAAAAATGTTGAAATTGAAATGCTCGGTCGTGCCCGCCAGGTGCGGATTAGCAAAGATGAGACCGTCATTGTGGACGGAGCCGGCGAAACCGCTGCGATCAAAAGCCGGATTGGCCAGCTTCGGGCCCAGATTGAAGACAGCACCTCCGATTTTGACCGCGAAAAACTGCAGGAACGCCTGGCCAAACTGGCCGGCGGTGTTGCCGTAATCGAAGTCGGGGCTGCAACCGAGACCGAAATGAAAGAGAAAAAGCTGCGCATCGAGGATGCCCTTTCGGCAACCCGCGCTGCTGTTGAAGAAGGCATTGTACCCGGCGGTGGAATTGCCTACTTGAACGTTACCGAAGCTTTCGGAAAGCTTGAAGAAGAGATGGACGGAGATGAAGCAACCGGTATGTTGATTGTCAAGCGGGCCCTGGAAGATCCGGTCCGGGTCATTGCCGATAACGCCGGTGCGGAAGGTTCCGTCGTTGTCGAGAAAATCAAGGCTATGGAAAAAGGCACTGGCTTCAACGCAATGACCGGCAAATTTGAAAACATGCTGGCTGCCGGTATTGTTGACCCGACGAAAGTTGCCCGTTCCGCAATCCAGAATGCGGCCAGTATTTCTGCCCTGTTCCTGACCAC
>JBNJHN010000012.1:0-40601 GCA_051748565.1 Bacillota bacterium
TTAACCCTTTCGGCTTTTACATTTGAAAGTAACTTCATAATAATTATCACAAAGTTTTATTTTATTGTAAAGTATTTTTTTATCACCCAGCACGATAGGTAACACGATATCATGATAAAATCTAACTTTTTAAACTTCCGGCTCATACACTCCTGAAAGGCTCCGTTATTACACAAACAAACCCTTATTATAAATAAGGGTTTGTTGGAGCCGGCAAGAGGACTCGAACCCCCAACATGCTGATTACGATTCAGCTGCTCTACCAATTGAGCTATGCCGGCATTATGCAAAAACTATTATAGCGTAGATTTAAAGCCTGTTCAACATGCCAATATAAATATCCCTGGCTGATTTATATGCAATAAGAGACTCTATACCGATACCAAACAAGGCGGCGGCAACCAGCCTGTTTTTACCTGTAACCGCATTGTTAAGGATTATCGAACCAATCCCGATCAGGGACCTATCCTCTACGGTGCAGCCGGGCAATATGCAGTTATGTCCGACTTTTACTCTGCTGCCGATGTGAGTAGGAACACCTTCGTCGACGTGAACGGCGACGTTATCCTGGATGGTGCTCTCTTCTCCGATAACAATCTTTTCCATTTTATAATGCATAACCGGCATTTTGTTGACTCCTTTACTCAGGTTTTCTGCAGCTCAATATCTCCCCAAACAGCAATCTGGTCGCCGCAGATCAACAATGCCCCGGTAATGCCTTCTATCCTCCGGGCAAATTCAAGGGCATTTTCAAGCTTGCCCGGACCCTGGACTCGATTGCCAAGTGCAGTTGCTACTGCATCAGCAAGCGGTGTCGACTGTGAGAGGGCTATTGCTGCATCGGCTTTGCCGAAACTAAGCGATGGCCCTACTGTTCCCGAAGAAGTACAGACCCCGATTGGAGTTTGCTCCGGTTTAACCCGCAAAGCCAATTTTCCGCTTAAAGGAGAATCGCCGGCATAAATGCCTATGTTGACCGGTTCTGATACTTTGATAAAAATGTCGCCCCCGTTTTCGACAATTACTTCCTCTGATAAATCGAGTAAAAAGGTCCCGGTTTCCTGTGCCATGGCACCGGCCACAGCAGCCATCGGGCCGACCCCGGCCAGGTTGCCGGCCCGGGCCATTACCTTTAAAATTTCCGGGGCATCATTGGCAGGGAGAAATGGTTCCAGGGTAGTTAACAGGAGTGGATCGACTTCTAGATAAGATTCAATCTGGTGCCGCCGGTATGAAATAAACTGTTCTAAACGACTCTTTAATTTTTCATTATAAGAAAAACTGCTCACAGCAATCCAGAGGTCCGTCTCTTTTACCGTAACTGAAAAAGAGGTCAGCCTTGAATTTGTAATTTCTTTGCGATAGACCCTTCTGCTGCTCATTGGAAACTGGCATGCTCGACCAGGGTCTCCATGGCCCTTGCCGGGCATGCCCGCAGGCAAAGTTCACAAACTATACATTTATCTTCTTCGAAACGTACAGTCATTTCCGGACGATCAAAAAGCAGGGCCTCGGTCGGACAGATTACCGTACATGCGCCACAATGAGTACAGCGATCTGAACGCCAGATAATCTGCTGTTCAAGGTTCATGATCTGCAAGCCCTGATCTTTTAACCATTCCAAGGCTCGCTGATAATTTGTTTCATTTCCGCTCAGTTCCATCATCAGGCGTCCCTCCTTTTTGGGGTTGATATCGGCCCGCAGGATATTCACCATCAGATCAAAATCTTTGATCAAATGGTAGATTGTCGGCTGCTCGACTATATGGGGAGGAAACCGCAAAACTATTTTTTGCTTAACCATATTTAACCCTCCTCACTTTCGGGATCTTTCTGAGGCATCGGGTTTAACTTGATTCCCGCTTCCACTGAAGGCAGAGGCGCTGCCGGTTCGGATAGCGTAAATTGGCCTGTTTCAATCCACTCTTTCAGGTATTCGGCAATTTCCCTGGCCCCGGCATAACTTGAAAGTGAAGCAGTAGGCACTTTTTTACCTTCCACAGTAATCAAACCACTTTTTAGTTCTCTGTAGTTGACAAGACCGAGATTTCCGGGTTCCCGGCAGGGGTAAGAACGGTTATAATCGACTACCGGGGCATATATATCTTCATCGCCTACTGCGCAGTAACCCATCATCTCTTCATTCAGGATCGGAATGGGAATACCAAGCCCAACCTGCAGGGTGGCCCCGTAACCAAGAAAGCTCAGGCCCCGCAGCCAGCGTGGTTTCATCTGCTTTAGATCACCAACCACTGCCAAAGTGCCTGCCGGCCCTTCCGGAATTCCATTGTCACCTCTAGCAACAGAGGGGTTGTGCTGAGTCCCGTGCCAGGCGACATATCCGATACCGCCACCCAAAAAAATGCGGGTACCGATACCAATTGTTTTAAGCAGCGGATCGTTGAACAGAGGACTCAATTGGCCGGCCGAGCTATAGTTGGCATTGCCCATATCCGGTTTAAGAATACCCATGTAGGTATAAATTGTTTTCTGGCCCAGGTTAACTGCCACATTGTAGTTTTGATATGCATTACGAGGATTATAAAGGGTTGCCTCATTTATTTCTGATAGGTAAAAACTGGTTTCAATTTTTCCAAGCGGGTAGCAATCGGTACCGTAAGATGTTGCATCAAGTCTAACCTTTTTACCTGCCACCAGGTCTTCGATAACATGTCCGCCGCCGTAAACAAAATCACCAGGGTGGTTTCGGTTGGCCGGGTCAGCCGGTGGAAGAGCGGTTGCTCCGAGGTAAAGGTCAACTGCTGCAATTCCGGCATAGGCAGGGACACCGTTTAAAAAAGCTTCGTTAATTTTTATTCGTGGTTGGGGATGCCCGAGATTTAGAAAAACTCCGGAGGAGCACATCGGGCCAAAGGTGCCAGTAGTAACTACATCTACCGATGCAGCTGCCTCCTCCAAACCTTTTTCCTCTACTACTCCGATTACTTCTTCTGCAGTAAGCACAACCACCTGTCCGTTTTTTATCTTTTCGTTAATTTCCTTAATGCTCCGGTTGACTTTCACCGGGTCACCTCCTTCATAACAAGTCGCTAAAATTATACCATTCTATCCATGATGCGTCACCCGAACAGCAGGATATAAAAAAGGACCCCGCTTACTAAGGCGAGATCCTTTGGGCATTAAGGTTTATACCATTAACATATTTCTATCCTCTTTCACCTATGATTGCCGCAAGATCAATGAGCCGGCATGAATATCCCCATTCATTATCATACCAACCTACGACCCGGGCCATAGTATCGCTAACTACCATTGTTGATTGTCCGTCGACGGTGACGGAGTTACTATTGCCCTTGTAATCTACGGAAACAAGCGGCTCATCTGAGTAATCCAGGTATGGTGAACCTTCGGCTGCTGTTTTAAAAGCATCATTAATCGAATCCACGGTAACCTGTTTTTCCAGCACAGTCACAAAGTCTACCAGTGAGACAGTAGGAATCGGTACGCGAATTGCAAATCCATCAATACGACCCTTTAATTCGGGAATTACCTCACCCACTGTTTTAGCCGCCCCGGTAGTGGTCGGAATCAAAGATAAGGCAGCGGCACGGGCCCGACGGGGATCTTTATGGGGAAAATCATGCAGATTCTGATCATTGGTGTAAGCATGAGTAGTATTCATCAAGCCTTTTTTTACTCCGAAATTCTCATGCAGCACTTTAACCAGGGGTGCCAGGGCATTAGTTGTACATGAGGCATTGGAAATAACAAAGTGCTGATCAGGATCATAGGCATGTTCATTAACACCCAGCACCAGGACGGCATCAACAGCTGCAGGTGCGGAAATTATAACCTTCCTCGCTCCTGCCTCCAGGTGAGCCGCTGCGGCATCACGCTTTGTAAAAATACCGGTAGACTCGATTACAAGATCTACGCCGGCATCTTTCCAGGGGATCTTTGCCGGTTCTTTTTCAGAAAAATAAACGACTCTTTCACCGTCAACCAGAAAACCTTTTTCATCTGATTTGACATCTGCATCGAGAATTCCATAAATTGAGTCGTACTTAAGCAGATGGGCAAGGGCACTGCTGTCCGAAAGATCATTGACAGCAACCACCTTAACCTTATCCTGTTTTAGAGCAGCTCGCATCACCATTCTGCCGATCCGCCCAAAACCATTTATCCCTATTTTCAACATAAAAAACCCTCCTATCTCTTAATTTTTGCTCAGGAGATATGGTTAATTATCCTCTTATTAAAGTGTATATCATCCAATGTGTTCGTGCAAGCAGGGTTGTTTCAATTGTACTTAATTGAATCATGTCTCACGGATAAATATGGGATTGGAATAGATCCATGGGCGGGCCCGGCCCAGGCGGGGTCTGTAGTAAACTTCGATTCGGTAAATACCCGGATTGGGCGAGTTAATAGCCAGCTCCCGTCCAATTTCCTGCCTGCTTACTTTGCCGTCAACTAAAACCCTGATCAGTGAACGTTTAAAAGGAGATTGCACATGAAGACTAATTTCCTTTTGGTAAGGTATTTCAGCACCCATAGGGACTATTTCTTTGCCGGTAACCGCAAAAAAGTAAAAATCTCTTCCGGGATAAAGGCTGTCAAAAGAAACATAACAGCATCCATCGCGCAGAGCACCAATTATTTGTTTCTTTGCAGCATTATGTTCGCTGCGCAATTCAGAATCTAAAACAATATAAGTATTGATAGTCCCGAAAATATAGCGATATGGAAAAACCTTAACCTTGAACAGTCCCAGGTTATATGGAAAGGCATGAGCATCACTGCTTCCTATACCCACAATTCGGTGCCCATGAAGGTTGTAACAATCCCAAATCTGAAGCACTTCCCGGGGTGGTCCATCCAAAGCTCCTTTTCGGTTAATCAGGAACCAGTATAGTGTTCTAAACAGGGATGGATGGCGGCCGCGCCAGTGAGAGGTGTAATTCCAGATTTCGATACCGTTGAAACCAAATACCGGCCAGT
Source organism: Bacillota bacterium (assembly GCA_051748565.1). GTDB lineage: Bacteria > Bacillota > Dethiobacteria > DTU022 > DTU022 > SKPH01. The sequence goes on from JBNJHN010000012.1 coordinate 4,963, forward strand.
ATTTCCAGGGGTAAGCTTTGCCCTTTTCAATATAAGGAGAACCTCTTTCAAAAGGATGGGCAATAAATCCAAGCCCGCCCGCATCTCTGACCTTATCGATAACGCGCTGGGGATTTTCTTCATTTGGCTCAACCAGATGTTTAATGTTAAGAGCCAGATAATGGTTGTGCCTGCGATTTATTTCTGAACCAACAAGCAGGGTTACCCCATCAACGGTTGCTTCCTGGGGCAGGCCTGCCAGGGTTTCATGATCGCTTATAACCACATAATTCAAACCTGCAGCTGCAGCATCAGCTAAAATTTCTGAGATACTCCCACTGCCGTCCGAATAGATACTGTGGATATGAATATTGCCCGGGTAGGTATGCATATTATATGCTACATTTTCGCTCTTACTACATCTTTTATTTTCATTAAACGGGTTAAAGCCCCACGTTCATTTTCCTCAAGTTTCATGGTAATGTACTTAATCTTATCCCCCAACGTTGGTATTAAAACATACTCAAGCGCATTGACCCGACGACGGGTTTTTTCAATTTCTTCGGCCAGAAGCTGGACCGCTTTTTCCACCTCGGCCAGCTCCATTAACCGGGGTAAAATATCGGATAGAGTTTCGATCGAAATATCCAGCTCTGCAGAAGTGTCAACAAATCCGTAGGGATAAATGCTGCTGTCTTCCCCGCGACCGGATTCTTCTTCGGCCCAGACAAATTTGGGGGCATAAACACTCATGATGTTTTGTTTGCTTATTTCCAGGCTTAACGTTTTCGTCGGATACATCAGGGCTTCTTCCAGGTATTCCGCAGGCATAACTGCCCTGGCCAATAAAAACTTGGAAAAAGCAGCCGATAGTTCTGCTTCGATATGCTCACGCAAGTCTTTATTTTTCCGGACCAGGACTAAAAACTGTCGAATTAACTCATCCCTTTTGTCTTTTAAAAGCTTATGGCCCCGCTGTGCCATCTTTAACCTTTTTTTCAGGCGGTTTAGTTCCATGCGGGTTGGATTGACCCGAATTTCCATGATCTAAACCTCCTCCTGGTCTGGCAGGTATTTCTCGATATATTCGTCACGAACCCTTTTCAGCTCAACACGTGGTAACAATGATAGCAGCTCCCATCCGAGCTTAAGCGTTTCTTCAATAGTACGATCTTCTTCTTCGCCCTGTGTTACATAACGGCTTTCGAATTCATCGGCAAACCGGGAGAACTTTTTGTCTGCTTCGGAAAGGGCTGCTTCACCAAGAATTGCGGCCAGTTCCTTTGCTTCCTTGCCACGTGCATAGGCAGCATAAAGCTGGTTCATCGTGTCGGCATGATCTTCTCTTGTTTTGCCTTCACCGATCCCCTTGTCTTTAAGCCTGGACAAGGAGGGCAGCACATCTATGGGTGGATAAAGCCCTTTGCGGTGCAGTTCCTGGCTCACAATAACCTGTCCCTCTGTAATATAACCTGTCAGGTCGGGAATAGGATGGGTGATATCATTTTCCGGCATGCTCAGAATCGGCAGTTGGGTAATCGACCCTTCCCGTCCCTGGATCCGTCCTGCTCTCTCGTAAATTGATGAAAGGTCTGTATATAGGTACCCCGGATAACCACGGCGCCCCGGCACTTCTTTACGGGCTGCAGAAATCTCCCGCAGCGCTTCAGCATAGTTGGTCAAGTCGGTAAGGATTACCAGAACGTGCATATCCTGCTCGTAAGCAAGGTATTCTGCAGCAGTGAGAGCCATGCGCGGGGTAGCGATACGTTCGATCGCCGGATCATCAGCCAGGTTGATAAAAAGGATAGCCCGTTCAATAGCCCCTGTTTTACGGAAATCACTGATAAAGAAGTCCGCCTCTTCAAAAGTGATTCCCATGGCGGCAAAAACCACGGCAAATCTTGCTTCCGTACCCAGCACCTTGGCTTGACGGGCAATCTGAGCTGCCAACCGGGAGTGAGGGAGCCCTGAACTCGAAAATATGGGCAGTTTCTGGCCCCGAACCATGGTATTCATGCCATCGATAGCCGATACCCCGGTCTGAATAAATTCTGATGGGTAATCCCGGGCGTAAGGGTTAATCGGAAAGCCATTAATATCGAGTCTTTTTTCAGGAATAATGCGCGGCCCCTGGTCTCTTGGCTGGCCCAACCCGCTAAAGACCCGGCCAAGCATGTCCATGGAAACGGGCAGTTCAATTGATTTGCCGAGAAAGCGGACCCTGGCTGAATTAATATTAATTCCGGTTGAACCTTCGAAAATCTGAACCAGCGCTTTATCACGATCTACTTCCAGAACCTGCCCACGGCGGATCTCTCCACCGGGCATTTCGATTTCGGTCAACTCTCCGTACTTAATCCCTTCCACTTTTTCAACCAACATTAAAGGGCCGGCTACATCAACAATAGTTTTATATTCTTTAGGCATCTTCTTCTCCTCCTTCACCGGCCAGTGTGGATATCTGCTCTTTTATTTCGGTTTTGATTCCTTCAAGCTCTTTCAGCTCTTCTTCAGGAACGTACCTGGCCCTGGCAATTTTTTCACGAACCGGCAAGGCAAACATTTTCTCCAGGTCCAGGTCAATTTCACCTTTTTCGATGACAGCAGTTGCTTCATGGTGGAATAACAAGATCATTTCAAGCATACTGAACTGTTTCTGGAGAGAACTGTATGTATCAACTTCGTGCATCGCATTTTGATGCAGAAAATCTTCACGTAATGATTTGGCGGTTTCCAAAATTAATCGTTCCCGTGCAGAGAGGGCATCAACCCCGACCAGGCGAACGATTTCTTCCAATTCAGATTCTTCCTGCAGCAATCGCATAGCTTCACGGCGCATATCATTCCACTCTTCTCCGATCGTGTCACGAAAATAAGCGGCAACATTATCGAGATATAATGAATAACTCAAAAGCCAGTTAATTGCCGGGAAGTGACGCTTGTAAGCAAGGGAAGCATCCAGGCCCCAGAAAACTTTTACGATCCGCAAAGTTGCCTGCGATACCGGCTCTGAAAGGTCGCCGCCGGGAGGTGAAACTGCCCCAACCACTGTAAGGGCGCCTTCCCGTTCTTCGCTGCCAAGACAGACCGTCCGACCGGAGCGCTCATAAAAATCGGCCAGACGGGAACCAAGGTATGCGGGGTAGCCTTCTTCGCCGGGCATCTCTTCAAGGCGGCCTGACATTTCACGCAGTGCTTCAGCCCAACGGGAAGTTGAATCGGCCATCAGGGCTACACTGTAACCCATATCCCGGAAGTATTCAGCTATCGTAATACCGGTATAAATTGAAGCTTCGCGGGCCGCTACCGGCATATTTGATGTGTTGGCAATGAGAACCGTCCGTTTCATTAACGGCTCTCCAGACTTGGGATCTTTAAGCTCCGGGAATTCCAACAACACATCTGTCATTTCGTTTCCACGTTCGCCACAACCGATATAAACCACTATTTCTGCATCAGCCCACTTGGCAAGCTGGTGCTGGGTCACAGTTTTTCCGCTGCCGAAGGGGCCCGGGATACATGCAGTTCCTCCCTTGGCTACCGGGAAGAATGTGTCAATAATTCTCTGCCCGGTGATCATGGGAAGATGCGGGCCCATTTTTTCTTTGTAAGGCCGACCTTTCCGAATCGGCCAACGCTGCATCATTTTTATATCGACCAGGCTTTCATCTGTTTCTATACGAGCGACAATATCTTCTACAGTTGCCTGACCGCTTTTAATTTCTTTAACTATACCTGCGGCACAATTCAAGGGAACCATTATCCTGTGCTCAACAAGGGTAGTTTCCTGTACTGTACCGATAATATCGCCGGATTGAACCCTGTCCCCCTCTTTCACTTTTGGCACAAAATCCCATTTATGTTCGCGGTTAAGCGGTGCAACTTCAACACCGCGGGTGATATAATCACCAACCTTTTCTCTAATCGTATCCAACGGCCGCTGGACACCGTCGAAAATCGCTTCAATTAGACCGGGCCCAAGCTCCACGCTCAGGGGATCGCCGGTTGAATAGACCGGCTCGCCGGGTCCGAGTCCGCCTGTTTCCTCATAGACCTGTATGGAAGCCCGATTGCCATGCAGTTCAATAATTTCACCCATGAGCCGGGCATCGCTCACCCTGACCATATCATACATCCGGGCATCACCCATATTGTCCGCTACGACCAGGGGACCGGAAACTTTTATAATCCTGCCAACGCTTTCTTCCAAGTTATCAACCTTCTTTCCTGAAAAGAATATCTGCGCCGATCGCTTTTTCAACATTCTTTTTAATTTGTTGAATACCTATTCCCAGGGTACCTTTACTGTTCGGGATTAGCACAACTGCCGGAAGGTACCGCTTGTTCAATTCAGCAACAATATCTGCCAACTCCCGGGCCAGCTCTTCAGTTATAAAAATCACTCCGTAATTTTCAGAGACCAGCTGCTTTAAAACATTTAAAGCTGCTTCACTGCTGGTTACGGAAAAAGTATCCACACCAATGGTTTTAAAACCGAGAATAGAGTCTTTGTCCCCAATTACTGCAATCTTATATGTAGACATCACGAATTCTCTCCCTGATCGCTTCAGCAGGCAACTTGTTAATTTTACCAACAAGGATTAAGCGAATATTTTTAATCTCGATTTCCTTTGCCCATAAATAACCAACCAGCGGCTCCAGGCCAAAAGGTGTCCATTTGCCCTTTTTCAGATAGGCTGTGATGTAATCGTCAGAAAGCTTCTCCAGGCTGGAAATGGTTCCTTTATCCAACCAATTGCGTACTCCTTCACTGACCAGATCAGCGTAATCAGTCATTGAGAGCGCTGTAATCAAGGATTCCAGAGGTTCGTCAAGCATTGCGGCTAAAAGGTCGTTGGAAATCGAGCCGTGCGGTAAAAGAATGTTTTTCAAAAGCTCACGGTTAAGGCCCATTCGCTTAACCCGAATTAGTGATTTTAGGTTGGTTAAATCAATCTGCCTGGTAAACATGCCTTCAAGAAAATTGATTCCATTTGCCCTCGCTGAAGAAACAAGTTGATCATAAAGAACCTGATCCAGCAGTAAATCGATCACCTGGGGATCGCGGTTAATCAAAAAATCCTCACTGATTTTTTCTGCTGCACGACGCAGCTTTTCCGGAAAATCGCGGAAGTCCTCTTCTGCAATCGCATATTCCATTCTGTCGAGTGCTAATGAACCGACCGGTATGAGCAGATCGCTTTTAATCCCCAGATACTTTGCTTTAAAAAATACTTTCAGGTTATGCACATCATAACGTAAAGCCATAATCGAAATAAACTCGGGCTTTGGACTGATTTTAAGAATAAGATCGAAAGTCTCTTTAAGCTCTGCTGAAAGCATTGATTCAAAATCATGAATATCGGCCAGTTCTGCTACTGCATTTGCATAATCTGATTCGGCAAGTATTTTGAGGGCCTCCTCAGCCGATACGGCTTCGATCATGCGGTCGAAACGTGCCCGATCAAGCAGTCGCGTTTCCAGCGCACGAGTACGCCCAACTGCATAAGCATAAATTGTATCATCAATGGGCATCCAGTTTATGCTCTCCTTTCCCGGAGGAAAGTTATCCGTTTATTTGAAGAGTATTGATGCTATTTCAGGCTCCAGTTCGTCTCTTTTCATGGCCAGCAGAGATTCAAAAGAACAATTAAGCTCAACGCCTTCAGCCTGAAGGATAAAACCACCCCGTATATCCCTGGGTTCCTTCGAGAGAGAAAGTTCTCCTTTTTTCCCCTGACCGGCAAGCTCCTGATTAATGTCTTTCCAGAAACTATCAGGGATTCTTTCTAAATCAGCCGCAGAACAGAACACGGTTTCCGTTCCTGTTTCGACCAGGTTGAGCAGCATATTACGGATGATTGAAATATAAGCGTTATTATCCAAATCAATTAGTTGATCCAATGATTCCCGAAAAGCTTCGCTGATCAGTTCCTGCTTGGCCGTCAGAAGCTCTTTGCGTGCCTCAAGCTGGGCAACACCGATAATCCGTCTCTTTTGCTCTTCCGCTTCTTTGCGAGCCTGCTCAAGAAGATACTCCTGCCTGCGGGCTGCTTTCTGTTTAGCTTCAGCCTCAACAGCTTCAGCTTTTTCGACGGCTTCTGTTTTAATGGTTTCGGCTTTTGCGCCGGCATCATCCAGGATACGCCGGATAATCCGATCCGCTCCTTCTTTCATACTACTCACTCCTTTTATACCGGTATACCAAAGAGCAGCATGATTGTGGCCAACAGGGCCAGCACCGCATACGTTTCAACCATAACCGCGTAAACAATTCCTTTTCCCAGCTCTTCAGGCCGCTTGGCAACCAGGCCTACTGCAGCAGCGGATACTCTGCCCTGGTAAATGCCGGAAACCAATCCGACGATGGCTATCGGCAGAGACGCCATTAAAAAAGCATAACCCTGGGGAACCGTCAACACCAAAAGTTCATCCCCGATTATCCCAACAGTCTGCATGATAATAAAACCGGCCAGCAACCCATAAATGCCCTGGGTGCCCGGTAAGGCCTGCAGGAGTAGGGTTTGTCCAAATTTATCGGGATCCTCGGTTACAAGCCCGGCTGCGCTTTGACCGACAATACCTACTCCGATCGCCGATCCGATACCGGCAAGACCAACTGCCAGAGCAGCCCCGATTAGCGCTATTTCAGTTCCTGTCATCTTTATGAAGCCTCCCTTTTAGATAAGACAATGATTTATAAACCAAGGAGAAGTCTCTTTAACCTGTATTACCCTGTTATTATTTCATCCTTTCTCTGTTTCAGTTATATCTATATAATTGGTCTGCACTTTAAATGGTTGAAATGCTTTGCCTCCGCCCTCAAAAAACTTGCTGAAAAATTCAATGTACTGCAAACGGCTGGTATGAACATAAGAACTAAGTGTACTGATCACGATATTAAATAGATGCCCACCCAGCAGGACCAATACCATAATGACAACGCCAATAATACTGCCTGCGACCATTTCGCTCATTGCATTAATTGCAGTTGCAATAACAATGCTGGCCAACCCGAGGGCGAGCAGTCGGGAATAAGACAAGACATCACTTAAATAACCGGTGATATTATAAAGGCTGAGTAATCCGCTCAGGAATTTCATGATAATGCCGGATTGATTGCGGCCCTGGGTCAAGACCAGTCCTGCTCCCCCACCTATGGCCATCCAGCGGGCTATAGCACTATACTCAGGAAGTGCGAGCAGGATCAGACCGTTTAAGAAAATAAACCAGAAGCCCTGATCATAGAGCGCACTCAGGGATTGTCCGGCTTTAATATTACGGTAGGCCTGCACCCCCATGCCAAAATAGATATGAATTAGGCCGATTCCAAAACAGTAGAACAGCATTCGCATCGGATCATCAAGAGGATTGAACCAAAGCGGAGGTAATTTAATAAGATCGCCAAAATAGCCCCCAAAAAGGATTCCGAAGAACAGCGAGGATATGCCGCCTAAAAACAGAAGGTAAATTAGCTGCTTGCCCATACCCTCAAGTTTAAGTTTACGGGAAACGTAAAGGGCAAGCAGGGAAAGGATAATCCCGTAACCCGCATCAGAGAGACAGATCCCGAAAAAGACAAAGAAGAACGGAGCCATGAATGGCGTTGGATCGAGTTCGCTTCTCCTGGGAGTGCTATAAAGTTTGGTAACAACCTCGTAAGCACCAACCGGACCACTGTTGTGCAGCAAAACCGGCACATTTTCTCCCGGTTCCGGATCCCTTGCCGCCAGGACAGCAGTTTCGGTTTTTTCATCAACCGACTGCTCAAGATCTTTCAAAACAGGAACAGGAATCCAACCTTCCAGTAGAAAACTATTTTCAGTCCGGGCCAAATTTGCAACAGCTTCATTTTTCTGAAGTTCATTGGCCATGTAATCATAACAGGCCATCAGCATCGGCCGATGTTCAAGAAGAGTCTCAACCTCATGTAAAACAGATTCCCGTTCTTCGCTGAGAGTTTCGATCTTATCTTGAAGCAGCTCTATATTTTGGGCTGCTGTTCCTTTTAGCCCGGGGAACATCACCGTTGCAACCGTATTATCCTTGAATATATCACGGGTAACCTGCGCTTCTTCAGTTAAACCTGCATAAAAAAAATAAACTAATTCATTGTCAGAAAAAACTTTTTCAAAATAATGGGTGGGAACTTTTTCGGAGAGAGACTTCTGCAGGTCCAGGGCATTATCGGTAATAACTGTATAAAGTCCCATGGCTGCAAAACTGCCATCCGTTAACTGCTCAAGAGGCAAAGAAAACGACTCCCAGGGTTTAAGCTCTTCAATCAGGTTTTGGCTTTGCGTTTCCTCGTTACGAATAAGTGATGTTTTTTCTTCTGCTTTGTAGCAGGAATCATAAACTTCTTTGATTTCGTCCAGGCGGCTGACAAACTTTCTGTAGTCCTGCTCGGTCAACTCCAGTTTTGCCCCTGTAAATTGTTGAACAAAATTTTTGCGAACCGGAAAATACCGCTGAAAAAAATCTAGGCAATAGCGGATATCACTCAATGAGGATTCTGCCTGAGAAACTGTTTCGCCGGCTTGCTCAGGCTCAACCAAAGCTTGAAATTCCTCCCATGCTTCACCGGATTTTATATCAAGCAGTTCTACACTGCCCAGTTCATGTAAAAGGCTAAAGATGTTTTCTCTTTCATCCAGATGCCCCAGAAGATATACTTTTTTCATCTCAATTATTGGCATCAGTTTTCACAACCTCATCCTTGAGCATAGACACTGCATCCTGTATGCGTCCTGAAGCTTCTTCTTTTAACCGCGATATTTCTTCCCGCCTTTTTTCCATAAGCGGTTCGGCTTCGGCTCTGGCCTCTTGTTCCGCTTTTTTAATCAACTCTTTCGCCTCTTGCTCAGCTTCGGATATTGTCTCCCTGATAATAACTTCGGCCCTGGCCTCGGCATTTTTTACTGCCTGGCGTGCTTCCTGCTGTGCTTTTCGGATAATCGATTCAGCCTCGTTTTCAGCTTCTTTAATCGCTTTGACCAGCTCAACAGTCAATAAATTTCACCACCTGTACCTTTTCACAGTTATCTAGCGGGGAATATACTTCTACGCATTAAGATGATAATTAACGCCTCAGCAAAACTTAAACAACCAGCAAACATTATACTATAAAAGCCACATTGATTCCAGCTTCAGTAAAAAGTTCTTTTGCCAGAGCATCTGGATAGTTTTCGGCCAGTATCAGAGATCTTACTCCTGCATTTACCAGCATCTTTGCACAGACAGCACAGGGGTAATGTGTGCAGTATAATACGGAATCTTTTATTGCCACACCATGTATCGCTGCCTGGATAATAGCATTCTGCTCTGCATGAAGGCCGCGGCATAATTCATGCCGTTCCCCCGAGGGCACTTTCATTTGCTCCCTGACACAACCAACTTCCCGGCAGTGGCGCAATCCGCTTGGGGTGCCGTTATAGCCGGTAGTCAGAATTCTTTTATTTAAAACAAGGAGCGCCCCTACATCACGGCGCAGGCAGGTTGAACGGGTTGCAACCACGGAAGCTATTTGCATGAAATAACGATCCCAATCCGGACGGTCAATCAATTATACACCTCTTTCTGTTCACGCAGTTCCGAAAAGACGGTCGCCGGCGTCGCCAAGACCCGGCACTATATATGCATTTTCGTTCAGTTTTTCATCAATTGATGCCAGGTAGATCTTAACATCAGGGTGATGTTCCGTAATGGCTTTGATACCCTCAGGCGCCGCTATCAGGCTGAGCAGGCGGATATTTTGCACTCCTGCTTCTTTTAAAAGTGTAATCGCATGCACAGCAGAGCCACCGGTAGCGAGCATCGGTTCAAGTAAAAAGCAGTCTGCATGATTTATATCAGGTGGAAGATTGTTATAATATTGAACCGGAATATGGGTATCATGGTCACGATATAAACCAATATGTCCGGCACGTGCATAGGGGAAAAGGCGTAGAGCGCCTGGAACCATTCCCAGGCCGGCCCGGAGAACAGCAACAAATACCGGTTCTGCTTTGCTGATTATTGCCCCCTTGCCGGGGCCAACGGGTGTAACCAGGTCAATTTCGGTCGTTTCGAAATCCCGAACTGCTTCATATAAGAGTTGGGCTGTTATTTCCTCAACAAGTCCCCGAAATTGCCAGGTTTCAGTTTCAACTCGACGACACTGGGCCAGCTTGTGCTGGACCAGCGGATGATCAACAACAACTACCTGTTCCATTGTTTCAGCTCCTGTCTTTGGTTTTAATATGCAGGATATTCCAGGCACAATTTTCTGACCCGGTTTTTAATCTTGGACAAACTATTGCTGTCATGGCGGCTTTTTAAAGTTTCTTCAATCAGGGTGGCAATTTCGCGCATCTGTCCCTGTTTCATGCCGCGTGAAGTTAGTGTGGGGGAACCCAGCCTGATACCACTGGGATTATTTGCGCCCCTGGGATCGTAAGGGATCACGTTTTTATTAACTGTAATATTAACCTTTTCCAGGAGCTCTTCAGCTTCCACTCCGGTAATATTTTTGCTGCGCAAATCAACCAGGACCAGGTGAGTATCAGTCCCTCCGGTAACAAGTTTAAAATCAAGTCCAATCAAAGCTTCGGCAAGCGCAGAGGCATTAGCCAGTACAGTATTCTGGTAATCAACAAAACCAGGTAGCTGTGCTTCTTTAAAAGCAACGGCCTTGGCTGCTATGATATGCATTAAAGGGCCTCCCTGTAAACCTGGAAAAACAGCTTTGTCAATTACTGACGCATACTTCCGGCGGCACAAGATCATACCACCGCGCGGGCCGCGAAAAGTTTTATGAGTGGTGGCGGTAACAATATCCGCATGTAATACAGGATTGGGGTGAACCCCTGCAGCAATCAGCCCTGCTGTATGAGCAATGTCGACCATCAAAACAGCCTTTATTTCCCGGGAAATATCGGCAAATCCTGCGAAATCAATAAGGCGGGGATAAGAACTGGCCCCGGCTATGATCAATTTCGGTTTTATTTCTTGAGCTGTTTTTCTTACCTGATCCAGATCTAGCATGCAGGAATCGGGATCAACCTTATAGCTATAAGAATCGTAGTAGCGCCCGGAAATATTCACTTTGCTGCCATGAGTCAGGTGTCCACCATGACTGAGGTCCATACCTAAAATTCGATCTCCCGGCTTAAGCAGGGCCAGAAAAACAGCCATATTAGCCGAAGTTCCGGAATGGGGCTGAACGTTTGCATGCTCTGCTTCAAAAATTTCTCTAGCTCTGGAACAGGCCAGCCTTTCGGCCTGATCTACACAAAAGCAGCCGCCGTAATAACGGGCGCCTGCATAACCTTCTGCGTATTTATTGGTTAAAACCGAACCCTGGGCTTCAAGAACAGCCCTGCTGACCAGATTTTCTGAAGCAATCATAATCAAGTTTTCCTGTTGTCTCTTCTTTTCGGCTTCTATCGTTGAATATAGCTCGGGATCCACCGCATCAAGCGGTGTAAGATTTGCGCTGCCGCCGAGTTTGCTCATAGCTTCGTTTCAACTCCGTTGCTTTTCTATTGAAGTTATTTTTTCAACACGTCTGATATGCCTTCCACCGCTAAACGAGGTTGTTAAAAAAACCTCGACGATACTAATTGCCAGTCCGGGACCGATGACCCTGGAACCCATAGCCAATATGTTGGCATCATTGTGCTCCCGGGCACACTGCGCTGAATAAGCCTCGCAGCATAGAGCTGCACGAATTCCATGGTGTTTGTTTGCTGCAATTGAAACACCGATGCCAGTTCCACAAATTGTTATGCCAAAATCATACCCGCCGGATTGAACAGCTTGAGCTACCAAGGTGGCATTATCGGGATAGTCAGAACTTTCTTCAGAGTATACACCGAAATCTTTGTAAATCCTGGCTGTGGTTTTGAGGTAATCAGCTATCGTTTCTTTAAGCGGGAACCCGGCATGGTCGCTACCCAGAGCAATCTTCATCCGCATCCTCCTTAAAAATAATGATAACCTTCTTTATACAAACCCTGATTTCCTCTAACACCTGACGATATTTTTGCAGTCCAAAGCCTGCCGGATCTTCAATATCATAGCCTGTCTTTGTCATTCCGGTGAATTTTTTCAAAAGGTATGTTTTGTTACCCGCGGTCGGGAAGCGCGCACACAGCTGAAGAAGATGGTCTGCCGTCATTACCAGGATTAAGTCACTATCCTCGACCAAGTCGCGATCAACAACCCTGGCATAGTGTTTGTCCGGGTTCAGACCTTCAGAGGAAAGCAGCTGCCTGGTTAACTCGGAGGGCTTTTCTCCGGCAATGGCAGAGAGTCCGGCAGAAGAAACTTCAACTTTGAAGGGCAGATCGGTCCTGGCCAATTCGGACTTTAAGATCATTTCTGCCATTGGGCTGCGACAGGTATTACCGGTGCAGATAAAAAGGACCTTCAGCAAATCAAAACCCCTCCATTTTAAACTTTTATAACTCTGGATGCTGCTTTTCTCAAACGGTTCATTACTGCCAGGCCAAGACCAACGGGTTCAATTTCCTCAGCCAGAATTAAATCCACACCATGAGCATCCATTTGTCGAAGGTTCTGATACAGATGAGCCGCCAGTTCTTCATAACCGGCCGCGGATTTTATATATTTATGGAAACCGTGATCCAGGTATCCTACTTTAAAACCCTTCCAACAGTAATAATGGCTGATTGATTTAATAAGTGGGCGGCGTCTGTTTATGGGGCCGGTTAAGAGAACCAGGGGAGCCTTAGGAGAATAGTGACGGTATTTTATTCCCGGAGCAAGTGGTACTCCCGCTGAATATTTCAAACCCGATACCGCCACACGGCAACCTAGTGCTTCTTCCAGCTCTTCACGAGTTACCCCACCCGGCCTCAGAATAACCGGCACGGGCCCGGTTAAGTCAAGAACAGTGGACTCTACCCCTATCAGGCAGACCTTGCTTTTGATAACCGCATCAATACGGCCTGTAAGATCTTCAAGGACATGGCTATAAGTTGTAGGGCTGGGTCTGCCGGAACGATTCGCGCTGGGAGCCGCAACCGGTACTCCTGCAGCAGTTATCAGATCAAGAGCAACCGGGTGGTTAGGCATACGAACAGCAACGTTTGAAAGGTTGGCACTAACCAGTGCAGGAACATTTTCGGCCTTGGGCATAACCAGGCTTAACGGACCAGGCCAAAACTTTTCCATCAGTATGCGGGCCCCGGCAGGCATGGATTTTACTACTTGACTGAGTTGTTTCAGATCAGATATATGTATAATAAGAGGATTATCTGAAGGCCGTCCTTTGGCAGTAAAAATACGCCTGATAGCTTTAATGTTCGTAGATGCAGCGCCCAGACCGTAAACGGTCTCAGTGGGGAAAGCCACCAGGCCGCCCCGTTTTATTATACCGCCCGCCCTGGACACAGAAGCAGGGTCTTCTCCAAGCAGCAGAGTCCCATTTACCCGTATTATAGGACGGTTCAAAATATTTCATCTTCTTTCATGATTATAAATTTTTAATCTTCGAGGACCAGATGAGCAATATTATTGGCATGATCGGCAACCCTTTCCAGGTTGCTTAAAAGATCGAGGTAAATCACCCCGGCAGAAGGGTAGCATTTTTTAGTGTTAATTCGGTCAATATGCCTTTTTCGAAGAATCTTTTCATCTTCATCCACTTCATCATCCATGGCAACTATTTGCTTCGCGGAATCCCGATCTTCAATTTCAAAAGCCTTAATCGCTTTTTCCAGCATCGAATCGACTTTATTATAAAATAAGGTTATCTCATCCAGGGCGGTTGCAGAAAACGGCAGGCGCTCTTCAGTTTTAACCTCGGAAAGCTGCATTATGTTTTCCGAATGATCGCCTATTCGCTCCAGGTCGTTGGCCGCAGACATCAAGCTCCCGACCATATTCGATTGTTCCCTGGTCAAGGAATGCTGCGAAAGATCCGCTAAGTATACATTTATTTCTCTTTCCAGACCGTCCACCAGATCTTCCATCTGTTCAATGTGTTTAATTTTTTTAAGATCTTCTTTAAGGAACACCTGCATTGATTCATTAAGCATCTCCCGGGCAATACCGGCCATGCGCAGCAGTTCCATTTTAGCCCCCCCAATTGCTGCAGCCGGTGTTTTTAAAATACGCGGGTCAAGATATTTAGGCCCGAACTCTATCTTTTCGTCCTTACCGGGAACAATGTAACAAACGAGGCGGGTAAAATGTTTCAGGAAAATAATAAATATAACGGTATTTAAAATGTTAAAAACAGTGTGAGTGTTGGCAACCTGCCGTGGCACTGTTGAAGCAGTATGAATTATCAAATTGGTAAATGGCCCCAATAAGATCAAGGCCAGGCAAACCCCAATGACATTAAAGAGGACATGAGCAACAGCTGCACGGCGAGCAGCAACATTAGCACCGATGCCGGCAAGGATTGCTGTAATACTCGTACCAATATTAGTTCCCAGGACAAGAGGAACTGCTGCATGGAAGGGCACCAGATCTTGCAGGGTCAGTGCAATAATAACACCGGTAGCGGCACTGCTGCTTTGGATAAGTGCAGTAAAAGCTGCTCCGGCCAGAATCCCGAGAATTGGATATGAACTAAACTGCATAAGCATGTTATGAAATGCTTCCAACTCTCTTAACGGGCTCATGCCGGTGGACATTGTGGTCATACCCAGAAATAGCAGGCCAAATCCGAGAATAGTCTGCCCCAGGTATCGCTGAAAACGACGTCGTCCAAAAAAGTTCAGCAGTGAACCGATCCCTATAGCCGGGAAAGCAATAACCCCAATTTTAAATGAAACTATCTGGGCAGTAACGGTTGTTCCTATATTTGCCCCTATAATTACGCTGATTGCCTGGGAAAGGTTCATCAGCCCGGCATTAGCAAAACCGACAACCATGACTGAAGCAGTGCTGCTGCTTTGAACCAGAATTGTAACCAGTATACCGGTCAGGACTCCGATGACCGGTTTGTTGGTTAAAACTTCTAAAATACGACGGAAGCGATCACCTGTCGCTTTTTGCATTCCGGAGGCCATAATCTGAATGCCGAACAAAAAAAGGCCCAGGCCGCCGATAGTACTGAAGGCTATCTCCCAGAACAAATACTGACCCCTCCATAAAAAGGGTTGCCTGCCAGACGCAGATCATCATTTCACATTATAAATTATCCTCTTGTTAATTTCAATTTATTCTTCACTTTACCTTTATTTCTTTTAACTAAAAAAAATCTGGAATAAAATTGATGTGCTATAATCAAAACATTAAGTTTTGGAGGTGAAGTTAAATGTCAGGCTTGATCAGGTTTGGCATTTCGATGGAAAAAGAACTTATGGTACGACTGGACGAAGAAATTGTAAAACGGGGCTATCCCAATCGATCAGAGGCAATCAGGGATCTTATTCGCAATCAATTGGTGGAGCTGGACTGGTCCAGGGATGACCAGGAAGTAGCCGGAACAATTACAATAATTTACAACCATCATGTCAGGGGTTTGAGCGACCTGCTTCTTGAACTACAGCACGAGCATCACAGTATGATCATATCAGTTATGCATGTTCACCTTGAACATGACCATTGCCTGGAAGTAATGGTCATAAAGGGCCAGGCTGCTGAAGCAAAAGAACTTTCAGGCCGGCTGATCGGTGTTAAAGGTGTCAAGCACGGCAAACTGACCATCACATCAACAGGAAAAGGACTTAATTAAATTCCCCTTCCAGCAAACGTTGATGTCCGAGCAAGTCTCTGCGCCAATTTATTGATCGGAACAGGCCCGTTTGCAGGCAGAGGTTTTCTATTTTTTCTTTATGATCTGCACCGACTTCAAAAAGCAACAAGCCCGGCCTTTGAATATAATCGGATAATTTTTTTAAAATAGCGCGGTAACCATCCAGGCCATCTTTTCCACCATGCAGAGCCTCAACTGGTTCGTATTCTCTAATATGCCCCGGCAGACTTTCCATCTCTGAACTGTTAATGTACGGCGGGTTGGAAATGACCAGATTATAAAGCGGCTTTGGCCTGATAGCTTCCAGGGCATCAAAATAACTGCCACAATAAAACCCAATTTTACTTTCAACCCCATGTTCAACTGCATTAATTCTGGCCGTAGCAAGCGCTGCTGCGGATACATCTACAGCCGTAACTGATACCAAGGGCAGCTCTAAAGCCAGGGTAATTGCCAGGATTCCGCTTCCGGTGCCCAGATCAATAGCATCTATCTTGGCCAGATCTTTATTATGTTTTGACCACTCTAATGCACTGTCAATAATTAATTCAGTTTCCGGCCGGGGTATTAAAACATTCCTGTTAACGAGAAAACGCCTGCCATAAAAAAACTTTTCTCCTGTGATATAAGCAAAAGGCTCCCCTGAACATCTTCTTTCTACCAGATCACAATAGGCCCTTTTCGTTTGATGGGGGATTATTTCGGCTCTATTCAGATAAAGCTGCAGCCTGCCAAGCTGCATGCAAAAAGCCAGTAGCAACTCTGCTTCAATGCGGTAATCATTTATACCCGCATCTTTCAAGCAAGAAGAAGCTCTTCGCAGAGCTTCTTCAATCTTTATTGGGTTCAATGTAAAATCAGTCTCCTGCCGCTTTCAGTTTTTCCGACCGCTCATTGGCAATTAATTCTTCAACGATATCATCAAGATCACCGGCCAGCACCAGGTCAAGCTTGTGTAAAGTCAGATTTATCCTATGATCGGTAACCCGGTTCTGAGGATAATTGTAAGTTCGAATTCGCTCACTACGATCACCGCTGCCAACCATAGTTTTACGGGCCTGAGCCTGCTCAGCTGTTTGCTCGGAAATATATTTATTCAGCAACCTGCTGCGTAATATGCGCAGGGCTTTTTCTTTATTCTGGAGCTGTGATTTTTCATCCTGACAACTAACTACAAGCCCTGATGGCAGGTGGGTGATTCGTACAGCTGACTGAGTAGTATTCACACTCTGTCCCCCCGGACCTGTCGCACAAAAAGTATCAACCCGCAAATCCTGGGGGTTGATTTCCACTTCAATTTCTTCTACCTCCGGCAATACTGCCACTGTCGCCGCCGAAGTATGAATACGGCCACCCGATTCTGTTGTCGGTATCCTTTGGACCCTGTGAACTCCACTCTCGAATTTTAAACAGCTGTATGCTCCTTTTCCTTCTATACCAAGAATAATTTCTCTATAACCTCCAATGTCGGTGGGATGGGATTCGACAATTTCGACCTTAAAATTTTTTTGTTCAGCATAACGGGCATACATCTTCATAAGGTCAGCTGCAAACAGGGCTGCTTCATCGCCCCCGGTGCCCGCTCTAATTTCAATAAAAACACTTTTATCATCGTATGGATCCTTAGGTATAAGCTGTTCTTTAAGTTCCGCCTCAACTTTTTCTTTTTCCAGCTTTAGAGAGTCCACTTCCGCTCGGAGATAGTCGGTCATCTCAGCTTCTTCGCTTCCTTTAAGCATTTCTTCCGCATCAGATAGTTCACGGTTAATCTCTCTTAGGCGGCGAATTAATTCAATGATGGGCGCAATAGAAGCAATCTCTCGCGACATACTTAACCATTTTTCACGTTGGTCAAGTACTTTGGGATCACTGAGCATTTGTTCAAGTTCGCTATAACGTTTTTCGATAACTTCCAGCTTTTCATACACTTAGAGTCACCTCAAAAATTGTCCATTACCATCAATAAGTCTAAACAGCATCAAAGATCTGCTGTACAATAGAAAAAGAGCAGAGCGCATGTGCTCTGCTCCCGGATTACATGCCGTATTTGCGTTTGAATCGCTCCACACGCCCCCCGGTGTCGACGAACTTTTGCTTACCGGTAAAGAAGGGATGGCATTTGGAGCATATTTCCACCTTAATTGTCTCTTTCGTAGAACCTGTTTCAAATGTTTCACCGCAGGCACATATAACTTTCGCGCGGTAATATTTTGGGTGTATTTCCGCCTTCATTCGATTAATCCTCCTTCGTTCTCCAGTCCCGGAATCAAATCATAGCATAAAGCCTTCTGTTCTGCAACCACCTGATTATTCGGGGGGAAGCAGAAACGTCCATGGTTACATTGTATGCATATTTTCAAGAAATTCCTCGTTTGTTTTTGTTTTTTTAAGCCTGTCCATAAGCGCTTCAAGGAATTCAACACTGGAACTGCTGCCCATAGCTTTTCTCAAAGCCCACATTAACTCTATTTTATGCTCATCAAGAAGCAGTTCCTCACGGCGGGTGCCCGAACGGGAAATGTCAATGGCGGGGAATATACGGCGCTCAGCTATACGCCGATCCAGATGCAGTTCCATATTTCCCGTACCCTTGAATTCTTCATAGACCACATCATCCATACGACTGCCGGTGTCAACAATCGCCGTTGCCAGAACCGTTAAACTACCCCCACCGTCTATATTGCGTGCTGCACCGAAAAATCGCTTGGGTTTGTAGAAAGCACCGGGATCAATGCCGCCTGAAAGAGTCCGGCCACTTGGTGGTATAACCAGGTTATAGGCTCTCGTCAACCTGGTGATACTATCCAGCAGCACGGCAACGTCCCGGCCCTGTTCAACCAGCCGTTGAGAGCGCTCAAGGACCAGTTCCGCAATGTGTATGTGGTTCTCCGGTTTTTGGTCAAAAGTTGAACTGACCACATCAGCATTAACACTGCGCTCCATATCGGTTACTTCTTCCGGCCTTTCATCGATCAGCAAAATGATCAATTTAACATCAGGATGGTTTATGGAAATGCTGTTGGCGAGCTGTTTTAGAAGCATTGTCTTGCCGGCCTTTGGCGGTGACACAATCAAACCCCGCTGACCTTTGCCGACAGGAATTAAGAGATCGATGATTCTTGTCGATAGAATGTGAGGTTTTGTTTCCATGCGAATTGCCTCATCAGGGTGGATCGGAACAAGCGCACCAAAACGAGGCCGACTTGCCAGACGTTCCGGTTCATCATCGTTAATTTTTTCAACCTGAAGCAGGGCATAATAGCGTTCGTTATCTTTAGGCGGGCGGATCCTTCCAGTGATTATATCTCCTGTTCGCATGTTGAAGCGACGTATCTGGGAGGCAGAAATATAAATATCGTCTTCAGAAAAATAATATTTTTTTCGTCTTAAAAAACCGAAGCCGTCAGCCATAATTTCCAGCATTCCTGATGCACTATGCTGTTCACCATTTTCGGAAAACAAACGTGTCAGTGCATCAATCAGCTCCTGCTTGCGCATAGTAGACTGACCTTTAACCTCATGCTCCTTTGCAAGACGATGCAGGTCATTTAAGGTCATTGTTTTTAATTTTTCCGTATCCAAAACTAGCCACCACCTTTTGTTAGTTGCCTCCGGACTTAAAGAGCAGGAAAACCGCAGCCAGGTAACCGGCCAAAACCAAAAAAGTATCGTACCCGATGCAGAAAACCTTTTTATCCGACCTGTAAATCAGGCCGAATATGATTATTGTGCTTAACAAGATGACCATGAACGCTGATACCAGATGACTGGCAGATACCACATAAAGGAGCGGACCCTGACGATAAAAAAGGTCGGCCAGGAATATAACAAAAAAATTCATAAAATTTGCCCCGAAAATATTGGCCACAGCCATATCAAGGTACCCCAACCTCACCGCTGTTATAGTAGTAACAGACTCAGGGAGTGAAGTGCTGATTGCCAGGAATATTGAACCGACAAAAGTATGACCAAGTTCGGTTTCCAAAGCGATCCGGTCAGATGCTCCGGTAATCAGCACACCGGCGAGAACAATAAACCCGGCTGCTATTGAAAACTGCAGCAGCGCCCGGCCGGTAGAAATAGACTTTTTATCAGCATGGATCTCTTTGCCGGGGGGCACGAGAGGCAGAATTTTCTTTTCATAACGATATAGTAACCTGCTGCCATAAATATAAGCCATCGCTATAAGCAGGGTCTCAGATCCAATCCACCCGATAGGCAAATATACAACTCCGAGCATGGCAATTGAAGCCAGGCATATGGTTATAATACTCAGTGACGCAGTAATGATATGACCCTGATTAATACGAGCCGTTAAAGGACCTCTTCCTTCCAATAAATCAATTACCGCCAGCAGCGACAGGTTGAAAAGGCAGCTCCCAAGGATATTGCCTATAGCCAGATCGGGGGCATCGATAAAAACTGCACTCAGCGTTGTCACAAGTTCCGGTAAAGAAGTAGCCAGAGGCAGCATCATCGCCCCTATCCAGGCTGTCCCGATGCCGGTATTCTCAGCAACCACAGCTGCATTCTTTGTTAGCTGACTACCTGCTAAGATAATAATTGATGCACAGATAAAAAACTGTAACCAAGGATTAACCATTTCACTCCCGGCATTATTGTTATTTTTATATCGCCGAAAAATAATTGTATTATTCGGCAGGATTAACTCAGATTTCTTAATAAGGGGGATAAGTTATATATTGGTGAATATCAACTTTATTCCTGGAAATTTGTGCTGCGCTAAGGAGCAGACAATGTTATTTTGATGCCGGATAGGGTAATATTCTATATTTCTAATAATATTCCTGCAAAATATTGAAATAAAATGTTATTCCTGATTATCCGGCTTAAATATATCGCCAAACCCCAGGTTTGTACCTAAAATTTCGAATCATTAATAAATGGGTTCAACTCTGATTCGTCACCTATGGTAGTTGCCGGACCGTGACCGGGGTAGACTACCGTTTCAGGCTTTAAAGTAAGCAGCTTCGCCCGTATGCTTTGCATCAAAGTTTCATAAGAGCCCCCGGGAAGATCAGTTCTTCCGATTGAACCGGCAAAGAGAGTATCGCCACAAAAAACGCCCGTCTTTTCGATCAAGCATACACTGCCCGCCGTATGGCCTGGTGTTTCACGGACACTGAAAATCAGTGTCCCAAAAGTAATTTTATCTCCTTCACTTATAAAAAGATCCGGCGCCGGTTTCCTTCGTAGAATAAGGCCCAGCCCAAAACCCGGATTTTTGTACAGTTCGAGATCTTTTTCGCATAAAAGCAATGGGACAGCAAATTCATCTTTCAATTTGCTATTCGCTCCAATGTGATCGATGTGTCCGTGTGTATTGATGACATATTTTACCTTTAAGTTCAGGGTCTTAACTTTATCAATAATTCTTTTCCCTTCTGCACCGGGATCAATAATAACTGCTTCTTTTGTTTCCGGGCAGGACACCAGGTAGCAATTAGTGGCAAACATACTGACTGCCATAGTTGTAACGTTCATCCGGTTTCCCTTTCCTGTTTCAATATCAGTTTCCCAACCTTTGTTATTAACTCAGATCGCCCGGATATACCCAGCCTAATACTGAAAATACCGCTGGGAGCAAATCAGTCAGATCTCTTAACCCGGAATGGAGAAAGCGCCGCAACCTGAGATCTCCTATAAGTATTGCCGGCACATTGTTGTATGTATGATCACGGCCTGAAATATCTTCGAGGTTGCCATGGTCACTGGTAATTATCAGAAGGGTCTCTTTACTGTTGACTTCTCCGGAAAGGGTCCCGATAAAACGATCCAGAATATTAATTACACGTCCGGCTTCAGCCCTATCGGACATGTGCCCGGCTAAATCAGTTAGAAAATATTCAAAAAGACAAAAATCGTACCTGCGGCTTATTTCGGCAAGCCTTGCAGCTCCCTCCTCGGGTGTGATCAACGGAACGTCAAATCCCATTCGCTTTAAAATATCATTAGTGATATCCATATACAAAGCCCGGCCCGCCTTTAGATCATTTAGACTGTAAAATGGAATCCGACCATAATAGGTAATCAGGGTGGAGCAAGAATAACGGTTCCCCGGCAGGCCTCTGCGCAAATACTCAAAAAAAAGTGGTCGGTACGCATTGGAAAATGCCACATTGAATCCTTTCCTCTTGAGCTGCCGAAAAACGCCTTTCGAAGAAAGCAGTCGTCTGAGTCTTTGTTCAGGGAACCCGTTTAAATGGCAGCCCAATAAAGCAGGGGCATTTATGCCGGTAAATATAGACGTCTGCCCCGTTGCACTTTGCGGCAGCCCTGATACACCAAGAGTGGCATCCAGTCCTATTAGAGATGCACGGGGACCGCAATATCCGGCAGAATCTTCAATAAGACGCCTGCCATCAAGGATATCGGTCAGGCCCGGAGTATCAGTGTGGGCTAAAGGATTGTTTGGCTCATTTTTGCCCAATCCGACACCGTCAATAAAAATAAACAGCAGACGCAAGATTCAGCCCCCGTTTTATCAGCCCGTATATTTTTTAATCAACCGCTGCATTATCCTGCTCTTAGTCTTGAGGTTATTCGGATTCTTCAGTTTCGGTCTCCGCTTCAAAGCCAAAATCATCCGGACGTTCACCGAGAGTCAGCGTAATTTGGTTTGCCTCTCCATCACGGAAATAGGTGATGGTAATAGTATCGCCGGGGTAATAATCCAGTAATAGATCAAATAGTTGAGCCAAATACTGAACATCCTTACTATCCATTGATACTATAATATCGTCGGGCATCAAACCTGCCCGTCCGGCAGGGCTTCCAGGGTCTACATCAACAATAAGGACACCCTTTTCAGGTTCTACATCACTATAATCAACCCAGTCGTCGATAATAACTCCTAGGTGCGGACGTATAACCCGCCCGTGTTCAAGAAGATCAGCTGTCACTCTTGCTACAGTATTACTGGGAATGGAAAGACCAATGCCTTCGACTCCCAGCAATGATATCTTTGCAGTATTAATGCCGATTATTTCTCCATTTAAGTTAACAAGCGGGCCGCCACTGTTGCCCGGATTTACCAGAGCATCGGTTTGCACAAAGGTATATGCATATGCACTGCCGGGAAACCTGACCTGTCTTCCAACTGCGCTAATTATCCCTGCAGTTACTGACTGCTGGAAAAAGCCAAGCGGGTTTCCAATTGCCATTACAGTTTCTCCCGCCCGGATTTTATCAGAATTACCCAGGGCCATTTCAGTAAGACCGGTTTCCTCAATATAGAGAAGGGCCAGATCAGTTAAAACATCAACCCCAACCAGTTCAGCACTGTAGCGACCTTTATCGGGGATTACCACGGTTAAACTATCCGCACCTTCAACGACATGATGGTTGGTCACAATATAGCCATCTGAAGAAATTATAGCACCAGATCCCGATTCAACCTGTTCAAGACTCGTTTCACCAAAACGGGTTATGTAAACATGCTTATTGACGCCAACTACAGCCGGCATCACTTCACTGATAACATCTGCCAGATTAGAATCAGGAACTGACAATGGTGGCGGACTCAGTGCTTGCTGCAGACCATTTTCAGTCTCAATGGCGGGTTCTTCAATTTCAGGAACAAGGATATATATAAACAGGCCATACACAAGGGCTGCACCTAAAAGAATTCCCAAAATGCCAAAAGACAGGTAGCCGATGAAAGACCAGCAGGCGCCACCCAGGTTGGAGTGTTTATAATAATCGTGTTTGTGATCCATAGGGGATTCACTCCTTTAACTATAGTTTTAGATGAGCATTTTTGTGATAAAGGCAAAGATTATTTATGGGCAGTTTTATCAATTTCAATCCAGGTTTCCGGAGTTCTCCTGATAATCCTGTACACTTTCCCGACGGATCTTTGCTCCCAGTTGAATCAACTTCTGTTCAAAATTATCATATCCGCGATCTACATGCTCTACTGCATTAATTTCGCTATCACCTTCAGCTGTCAGAGCGGCAATAATCAATGCTGCTCCCGATCTGAGGTCGGGAGCTGTAACAGGAGCACCCGTCAATGGAACACCGCCTTCTATCAGGGCGGTGCGACCTTCAACTTTGATCCGGGCACCCATCCGCTTTAGTTCATTAACGTGATTATAGCGGCCATCGAAAACATTCTCCGTAACAACGCTAAGTCCCCTGGCTGTTGTAAGCAAGACCATGCCCGGAGGCTGGAGATCAGTCGGAAAACCCGGATACGGGAAGGTTTTCAGATCCGAAGGCAGTAGAGATTCAACACCTTCTACTTTCGCAGCTTCCGGTTCTATCTTAACCCTTGCCCCAGTTTCTCTTAGTTTAGCTGTTATTGCTTCAAGGTGCTTCGGAATGATATCTTCAACGGTGACAATGCCCCCGGTTGCTGCTGCAGCCAGCATAAATGTCCCTGCTTCAATTCTATCCGGAATAATTGTGTGTCGGGCCCCGTTAAATTTACGGACTCCCTCTATCCTGATCACATCAGTTCCTGCGCCTCTGATCGAAGCTCCCATTGCATTCAGAAAGTTTGCAAGATCTACAATTTCAGGTTCTTTAGCCACATTTTCCAAAACGGTTCTACCTTCAGCTGCTGCCGCCGCAAGCATCAGGTTAATTGTCGCTCCTATGCTGACCACATCTAAGTAAATACGTGCTCCAACTATTTTTTCAGCTGATAATTTAATCATACCATGTCCAATATTTATTTTTGCTCCCAGAGCAGAAAACCCCTTTAGATGCTGATCTATCGGCCTCGGCCCGAGATCACAACCTCCGGGAATAGGCACCTCTGCTCTGCCAAAACGAGCAAGCAAACTGCCCATAAAGTAATATGAAGCACGCATTTTTTTTACAAGTTCGTAGGAGGGAGCTATTTGAGAAAGATTCCCCGGGGTGAGCTCCAGCGCATCTCTTCCACGCCTGCGAATTGTTACCCCGAGATTTTCAAGTATTTTTATCATTGTACGGACATCAGTGATATCAGGCAGGTTCTCGAGCTGAACTGTGCCTGATGTTAATACTGCTGCCGGCAGCACTGCAACAGCAGAATTTTTTGAGCCACTAATTTTCACTTTGCCGGAAAGGGCAGTCTTCCCCTTAACAATAAATTTTTCCATATTGACCTCCTGTTTCACTTGAGTCGAATAATGCAATGCTCCCTTATCGTACGAAATACTTTACCGCATTTAATCCAGTATAACACTATTATGTTCTAAATTGCCGGTAAATGCATTGATATAATAATACTCTTTCCCATCTAAAGCAATCCTCCAAACAGGAGGGATTTCCCACTTTTCTGCATCATATTCACCGCTATAATAACCCAGCTCTATATGCTGAATTTGTCTCGGCTCCGGGCTTGGCCCCAACTCATTAATCATATTTGTTAAGGCTTTAGTTGCAGAGATCACTTCCATTTCCCGGGGAGGCGTCCTTTTAGTCGGGCTCAACCAGTATATTTCCACCAATTTAATATAGTCAGATTCGAGCACCACTTTTAACTGACTGGCATATATCGGGGCATCCTCAAGGATCTGATAGTAATAAAAGTTTACCCCATCTTCAATAAGTTCCATATAATCAAAATGAATTCCATCAGGCAGCAGCTTTTCGTTTTCTAAAAACTGCTTGATCATTCTTTTTATTTCCCGTTCTTCCAGCTTAACCGCATCTTCAGCAAGGAAAATACCGGGATCATAAACAATCTGAATCAACCCGTTTGAGTAAATGATAGCCGTCT
Organism: Bacillota bacterium; assembly: GCA_051748565.1. Classification (GTDB taxonomy): domain Bacteria; phylum Bacillota; class Dethiobacteria; order DTU022; family DTU022; genus SKPH01. Next base: position 30,396 of record JBNJHN010000012.1, read on the forward strand.
CGCCTTCTGCCTGAAAGTTAGATGTATTCCCGGATTCACTAGCGCTTGCTCCTTTTTCAATAAAATGTTGGAGAATTTTTCTTTGAAAATCCATTGCCATTGATACAGTGATAAAATCGCTTACCCGGGCTGACCGGTCCAGAGAAACTTCCAGAATGTAATTGCTATCACTAAGCATAGACTCTGTGATCTGTAAATCTTCAGCAGTAATTGCTACTTTTGTCAAACGGCCAAAATCAGGCCAGAAAAGATAGTATCCAAGGAATATATTTAGTCCGGCAAAGGCAATTATTAAGATCGATTTGGCCCGCCCGAGGTTCACAGCAAATCCTCCTTGTTGAGAGGTTCCAAACTTTCGGCTTTGAGAAAGATTTTTTCTCCATTAATCTGGATAAACCATACCGGTTCACCTTTGTAAATATTCGCAGACCCGATTACTGCATACCCGAGATTCATTTTTTCAATAAACAGCCCTTGTTCATTTTCAAATAATCTGGCAAGCAAAATCTTTAATGCCGCTTCTAAAGCTTCCTGCCAAAGTGCAGCCGACAATTGTTCGCCATTTTCCTGAATGGTGTCCACGGGGATATAAATAGAACGTGCGCAGTGAATCAAGCCACGGTCATTAAATAACGTTCTGGTTCCATGACTGGTAAAAAAGGGATATCCATTGTGGTAAAAGCCCCACTCTGCGGAATAATATTTTGCTCTTCCCCATCCGTCCAGATAGAGATCTTCGAAGCGGAGTCCTTCGTGCCAGCCACCATGATAGCTGATTAGAGAACTACTGCTAATCATAGCTTCAGTATATGATAAAGTTACCTGTCCTTCCTCTAAGCCTGGAGAAGAGTATTCAAAGCCGGTATCTGTTAAACGCAGGCCCCTGTTACCATCAGTATATATCAATCCCCCATCTTTTTCCTCGATAATGCGAGCCAGATTATGATCAACAAAAAAAGTTTTCAGGATTAGATCGCGATCAATCTCCTCCGGCTTTAGAATTACCCTGTTCATTTTTACTGTATCCAGAGGCACATAGATTGGCGCACTGATATTCAGCTCATATTCAAGAACTGCTGATAGCAAATCATCGGACAGAATTGTGTAAATCATTTGATTCTCGGTAGTTATATCCACGAGCAAACTGTTAAATATCTCCACATTTTCAGGGGTTAATTGCACATATAAAACTGTGCCGTCTGCCGGTCCCGATAATTCCAGCCAAAGATTCTCTTCAAGCGAATAAAGATTTATTTCACTAACCATAGCACTGGCTGATTCAGATAACCACGGAGCTCCTGCCCCTAACGGGAGTTCCGGTTTAAGATGATAAGTCAGCAAGTTCAGGGCATCTTCTGCGAGCATATCATTTATGGTATCAGAAGGCTTATTAGCTTCCTGGAGTAATTTAGATGTGATATTCCACAGCTGATTATAATGGGGATCTCCATTTCTGAAAATATAGTAGCCCTCTTCTATGGTAACAACAATTTCCAGAGGGGTCACTACTTCTTCCAATGGCCTGGGCTTTTCAACTATGATCCTTTCAAAAACTTCTTCGGCAATTAATTGAGCCGGTTTTTGACCGTACCATAGCTGGTAAGTTAAAAGGAGGCTTAAAACAACCAAAAATAAAAGCAAAATACTTTTTATTTTCTCAATCAAGTTAGCCTCACCTCCTCACTTGCCTTCCTGGGCAGTGTAAAAGAAACCTTTGTTCCAAACCCAACTTTACTTTCTATCCAGATAGAACCTCCATGCCCTTCGACAATTTTCCGGGCAATTGAAAGTCCCAGCCCTGTGCCACCGAAATCCCGGCTGCGTGTTTTTTCAACCCTGTAGAACCGCTCAAAAACTCTCGGCAGTTCGTTTCCCGGAATACCGCTTCCAGTGTCTTCAATAACAATTTTAATAAAGCTATCTTCTTCATTTGCGCTAATTTTTATTTGCCCATCCGGGGCAGTATACTTTACTGCATTATTTAATAAGTTAGAAAAAACACGCATTAATTTATCCCTATCAACAAATGCTGCAGCACAATCGGGATCGATCATAACATTTATGTGCGGAAATTTTATACTTATTTTCTGCTTAAGTTGTTCAACAGCCTCCAGAGCCAAATCATGCAAATCGATTTCACTCTTTTGCCAATAAGACTGACTGGAATCCATCTGTGATAAAACCAAAAGATCTTTAACCATTGAAACCATGCGATCGGTTTCCCGGGACAGGACTTTAAGAAAACGATCGCGCACCCCGGGTTCTTCTGCCGCACCATCAAGCAAGGTCTCAACATAACTTTTCACCGTAGCAAGAGGTGTTCTTAACTCATGAGAAACGTCTGCAACAAATTCTTCCTGGCGGCGGGTGAGCTCTCTTTCCCTGGTGATGTCATGCAGCACGATCAGTGTGCCGTCAAGTTTCCCCTTATCAACTTTAAATGGAGCAACCTTCACCTCCATTGTACAATCAGGAGCGCTCCTCGAGATTTCTGCCGTTAGAGGGTTCTGGCGGCGGATGAACTGACGCATTCCATCAGAACCAATCAAATGTCGGAGCAGGTAAAAACCGGAACGATTTAGGACAGGGACTTTCAAACTAAGAGCTTCAATGAGGCTCCTTGCAGATGGATTAATCTGGATCAGTCGGCCTTTTCCATCAAGGGCAACAATCCCATCGCTCATATTGTTAATGATTGCCTCGACTTTGCTTTTTTCAGACGACATTTCATCTATGGTATGATTAAGCTGCTCTGCAAGATAGTTGAATGTTTCTCCCAACCGACCTATTTCATCCGCGTTTTGTACCTTAATTTTGCGGGAAAAGTCTCCCGCAGCCATAAAATTGGCCTGATCGGTAACTTCTTTGATAGGTGCGGTAATCGTTCTGGTTAAAACAATTCCCAGGATAAAACTAACCGCCAGGGCCAGGCCAACACCTGTCAGCAAAATAGTTTTTACTTCGTTCAGCGTATTATCAACAGATCTGAGAGAACCACTTAAATAGATGACTCCTATAATGCTCTGTTCGTTCCGGATAGGATAGGCCATGTAATAGCGCCTTTCTCCATCAGCAGGGTCAAAACGCACGTCATCACTCAAATGGCCGGCCAAAGCGCGGGTAATTTCATCGCGGATTAATCGGCGCCCAATTAAGGTCTGGCTGGCGGAGGTTCCGATAACCTGGGCGAAATTATCGAGGATAATGATTTCCATTTCATATAAGTCTCTGAACTCACGAGCAATTCTAACCGTATCTTCAGTCCAGGTCTGACCTTCCCCAAAGCCAGGCTGCATAAAGACAGAAAGCAGCCGAGCCTGGTTTTCCAGGCCTTCTTTATAGTTACGAAGATAGTATTGCTCCAGTGACTGTACAAGGTAAACACTGATTAATTGCAGGGAAAAAAGGACCAACATAATATAGATAAATATTATCTTCCACTGGAGGCTGTTAAATAGCTTACCTCCGCCTAAAATAATAACCGACACCCCTCTTGGTATGTATATATTCAGGCCTTGCAGGATTTGGCTCCAGCTTTTCACGCAGGCGTCGGACAGTCACATCCACTGTCCGATCATCGCCAACATAATCGTAGCCCCATACCTGATCCAGCAGCTGTTCCCGGCTGAAAACATGTCCCGGTTTAATCATCAGGTTAACCAGCAGATTAAACTCCCTCTGGGTCAGATCAACAGGCTTATCCTGATTATAAACCTGCACTTCATCCCGATCCACAGTAATGCTGCCTACAACTAATTTTCCTTTGTCATGATCCGAGAATTTGTTTTTTACTTTGCTCCGTCGCAGGATAGCTTTAATTCTTGCGGTTACTTCTCTGGCACTGAATGGTTTCGTCACGTAATCATCCGCACCCAGTTCCAGGCCGAGGACTTTATCCATTTCCATTTCTTTTGCAGTCAGCATTATTATGGGGGTTTCCCGGCTGAAGCGTATCTCCCGGCAGACTGTAAAACCGTCTTTTTTCGGCAGCATAATATCGAGTACAATTACGTCGGGACTTTCAGTATCAACCATTTTCAGGGCTTCCTCACCATCAAAAGCAGTAACCACCCGGTACCCTTCCTTTTCCAGGTTATATTTCAGAATCTCTACGATTGGCTTTTCATCGTCGACAACTAATATTTTTTCAGTCAACCCTACCACTCCAACCAGTTAATATAAAAAAATCTTCCAAGTCCAATATATCATGTACATAATGAAAGGTGCAAAAAAAAACCCCTCTCCAGCAAGAGAAGGGCTCACAATCCTATTTTATCCCGCTCAAGGGTTAAAAAATCTCAGCGGATCTATTGGCTTGTGCTGATAATAAGTATGCCATTCCCCTGAACCATCGTCAAGGCGAACTTCGAAATGCAGGTGAGGACCGGATGAACGTCCGGTGGATCCAACTCTGGCAATAACATCACCCTGGTCTACCCTGTCACCTTTAGAAACCAGGTTTTCACTGTTGTGCAAATAAAGAGTCCAAAATGATCCATGATATAAAATCAGATAGTTGCCCTGCGAACCTCCGCGGCCTGAAAACCAGACCACGCCACTATCGGCGGCCTGAACATTAGTGCCTGCAGGGGCATGAATATCAATTCCCGTATGATATGTACTAAAACCCCTCCCGGGAGTTACTGCCCCTCCGCCCTCGACAGGCCAAACAAATTGACCGCTTCCTACCGAAGGCACCTTGGCAGTCCCATGCGCTTCAACCTGGGCTACAGGTTCTACAATTATTCTCTCACTAATTTTGGTCCTACCAGTCTCAACACCATTTATACGGGTTATGTGATAAACTATTTCCTTAGTACCTTCCTGTCCCGGGGTTTCAATTTCGCTTTGTACTATCCACATTTCATCATCGTAAACAATTTCCGTCGAAAATGGAATTTCTTCAAACACTATAGCTTCTTCCACAGTTTGAACATTAACTTCAGCTTTATGCAAAGACTGCTCATCAATTTCTGAAGAAGCATCCGGAAATGCAAGAGAATACGCGTCAAGGGCGCTTGGGCTGTCGGATTGACGGCTGTCAAAGGGCCTTATCCAAACCGAAGAAGGCAGCAGCTCCGCCTGCAGGGGTTCTGCGGGCCGATCTTCAACCAGCATAGCTGCAACAACCTCCGGGGAGAGCACTTTGTCCGGTTCAACAATACAGGCTTCCAGTTCCAAATCCTCAATAACAATAGCTTCGACAACTTTTACCCCAACGCCTTCAGGGCTGTAAGATGCTTTCACCGAGTCAAGGACAATCTCAAGATCTTCTTCTGAATTAACGGGAGCCAATGGAATTCCGTCAATTTTGAGCATAAAAGCTTCCGTTCGAAACGATATTTGGTTGCGAATTGCTGTACGGACTGTATCGGATTGGGGCTTGATGTCAGGCCTGTACTCTTTAGTCAGGGCAATCTTATCACCCAGTTCCATTCTCATCCCGTACAGCTCACCACAACGATCAGTCAGATCTGCGACAAATTCTTCAATATCCGTTGCATCCTCAACCACTCCCACTTCCCGGTCATTGAGATGCACTATATAAACATAATTACTAATGTAGTCGTAAATACCCAAAAACATTATAACAGAAATTGAAGCTGCAGCCAAAAAATATGGCTCACTCAGTTTTCTTGCTCTAAGCCAGGGCTTGATCCTGGACAACAAAGCTTTATACTTGGCGGGCCTCTTAATTTTCGGACTTTTACCGGCCGGCACAATTTTAACAGACTTTGATCTCATAAGGAGAATCCTTTCTGCGAACCAAGGCATTGTTTGCCTACATGATCTCTGTTTGTCTTTCCGGAATATGAATTTGAGTCAAAAACAAAAACAGTAAATTTTTATTCGACAAATAGCTGATAATTCCTGCTTATACATTTAAATCTAAACCAAGATTGTTTTCCATATCAAGAAAAATAACGGCACCGCTTAATTAGCTGACCGTTAACTTTGTTGATTATAGCACTGTTGGAGTGCCGGATCAAATAAATTTTTAGAAAACCGGTGATTTTACCAGTTATTTGTTTTGCAGTCTGTTGATGATCTCCCTGGCTGCCAGCATCCCCGTTGCCGAAGCCTGAATTAAACCCCGTGTAACTCCTGCTCCGTCACCAACGGCAAATAAATTCTTAATTTCAGTTTCCAGGTTGGGAGACAGGTGTAGTCTATAAGAATAAAATTTTACTTCTATACCATATAGCAAGGTATGGCGTGAGTTAACCCCGGGTGCCAGTTTGTCTAAAGCCTCGAGCATCTCAATAATTGCCAATAGATACCTGTAAGGCAATACAAGGCTCAGATCCCCCGGAGTAGCCTCCGCCAAAGTAGGGCGGACAAGCCCCCGATGAATACGCTCAGGTGTAGAACGACGCCCCATTAACAAATCACCCAGCCGCTGTATAATAACACCGTCACCAAGCATATTGGCAAGGCTGGCTATATAGCGACCGTAACGGATCGGTTCAGTAAACGGCTCGGTAAAAGTTTTACTTACTAAAAGAGCAAAGTTAGTATTGTTTGTTCTGGTTTCAGCAAAACTATGACCATTAACAGTAACCAACCCATCGCTGTTTTCAGTTACTACAACACCGTAAGGATTCATACAAAAAGTTCGGATTCGATCATCAAACTGGCTTGTGAAATAAATCAGCTTTGACTCATAAATTTTGGTAGTCAGGTTTTCCATAATCACGGCAGGCACTTCCACCCTGACCCCTATATCGACGGGATTATTGATTCCTCTTAATCCAAGGCGATTTGATTCGCGGTGCATCCACTCTGCACCAATTCGGCCGGGACCACAGATAACATACCTGGAAGCATAAATTTCTCCAGACTCGAGCTTAACCCCTGTAATCGTACCATTTTCACTGACCAGTTCCTCCACTTTGTTATTCATCAGTATGTCTATACGATCAAGAAGTGCACCATGCATTTTTTTAAGAACACGGTAACAATTTTCTGTGCCGAGATGCCGGATTTTCGCCGGTATTAAACTCAGACCGGCGGCAGCTGCGCTGCGTTCTATATCCTTGATCGCCTCTTCATCGGTTCCATAAACAACTTCTGAAGCCCCATAAGAAAGGTATACCCGATCCACTTCTTCAATCAACTTTTCAATTGAGGCCTGATCAATGTACTCATTTAAGAAACCGCCAAATGCCGACGTAAGGGTAAGCTTTCCATCACTGAAAGCCCCTGCTCCTCCCCAGCCGCAGGTGACGGCGCAGGGATCACAGCGTAAGCAGCGTCCGTATTCACGCTGCGTCTTGCAATGACGTTTCTCCAGGGGGGCACCTTTGTCTATAATCAAAACCCTTGCACTGCTTTTTGAGGTTAGCTCCATTGCGGCAAAGATGCCGGCAGGGCCGGCACCAACTATAATTACATCATATTTTTTGCCTGCCATTTACGATCGACCTTCTTCTTTAATTGATTCACGGGTTATATTGGCAAATTTTGTAAAACGATCGAGGAAATATAACTCCAACATACCCGTAGGCCCGTTGCGCTGCTTGGCAATGGTGATTTCGGCAACATTCCCTTTTTCAGTATCTTTAGCATAATAGGCATCACGATATATAAACATTACAAGATCGGCATTTGCTTCAATACCACCGGATTCCATAAGGTCACTGAGAATGGGGCGACGATCCGGCCTTTTTTCCACCGCTCGGCTTAACTGTGAGAGCGCCACCACCGGAATTCTTAGTTCTTTGGCCAGGGCTTTAAGGGCTCTCGATATCTCTGAAAGTTCCTGCTGACGGCTTTCAAACCGGCTGAACCCTCTCATTAATTGAAGGTAGTCGACAAAAATTGCCTCCAACCCTTTTTCCGCTTTTAAGCGACGTGCCTTAGCCCTAACCTCCATTACAGAAAGGCTGGCAGAATCATCAATATAAAGCGGAGACTCACTCAACGGCCCAACAGCCCTGGTAAGTTTATGCCATTCATCCTGGGATAGAAAACCTCGCCTCATATTTTGGGCATCAATTTGGGCTTCAGCGCAGAGCAAACGCTGTGCCAACTGTTCTTTTGACATCTCCATACTAAAAAAAGCAGTTGGCATTTTTTCTTTTACTGCTATTTGTTGAGTCATATTTAAAGCCAGAGTTGTTTTACCCATGCTTGGACGAGCGGCAATAACAATTAAGTCAGATTTTTGCAATCCGGAAGTAATGCGGTCCAGATCGGTAAAACCTGTTGCAAGGCCGGTTACCCCTTTTTTCTCATCATATAGTTTTTCTATGCTGTCAAAAGCCTGGACCAGGACCTCTTTAAGCGATGCGAAACCCTGGTGTTTGCCACGACGACCTATCTCAAAGATCAGCTGTTCCGCTTCATCAAGAAACTCGTCCACATTAGCCGGTGTATCAAAGCTGCGCGACACAATGCCTGTTGCCGCCTGGATAAGCGCACGTAATATGGCTTTTTCCCTGACAATCTGGGAATGATACTGAACATTCGCTGCAGTGGGTACTGCATTGGCCAGGGTCACCAGGTACGACCTCCCACCGACGTCTTCCAGGCATTGCCTTTGCTGTAATTCTTCTGACAAGGTTACAAGATCAACCGGTTCACCTTTTTCGCTTAAGGAAATAATACCGGCAAAGATTTTCTGATGGGATGTGCTGTAAAAATCCTGGTCTGCCAAAAGCTCTGCAGCAGCATATATTGCTTCTTTGTCAATTATCATTGATCCGAGTACCGACTGCTCAGCCTCTTTACTCTGAGGTGGAACTCTGTCGCTGAGAACAACCAATTACAGCAGCCTCCTTAAGCAAAGCTTATTCCTCTTTGTCAACTTTTATTATTATTTCAGCCTTAACCCCTGGATGCAGTCGTAAAGCAGCTGTATAGCTACCGACATTTTTAATAGGTTCTGAAAGCTCAATTTTCTTTTTATCTATCTCAAAACCTTCCGCTAAAAGCTTATCTGCGATATCAGCCGGGGTTACCGAACCAAAAAGACGGCCACCTTCTCCGGCCGGTTTTGAAAAATAAAGTAATTTTTGAGAAAGTTTATCAGCCTGGCTCTTTGCCTGTTCCTCCTGGAACAGGTTTTCGGCTTCTTCTTTCTCCTGGCGCTGCTTCCAATCTCGAAGCCTCTGTGGAGTTGCTTCTACAGCTAAACCACGGGGCAAAAGGTGATTACGGGCATAACCGGGTGCGACCTCTTTTAATTCTCCCTTTTTGCCCAAATTTAGGACATCCTGTTGAAGGATTATTTGCATTTTTGATCGCTCCTTTTAGTCAGCTTGGTTGTAAATTCGCTTTCCGCGGCGCTCAATCCTGCAAACAAAAAACGGTGCCCGGAAATATCCTCCCGACACCGTTGTTAATTACCGGCCTGAGCTCTGCCTATTCAGTAGTAAAAGGAAGCAAGGCCATTATTCTGGCTTTTTTGATTGCCCTGGTCAGTTGGCGCTGATGCCTGGCGCAATTACCGGAAATACGACGTGGGAGCACTTTCCCTCTTTCGGTAACAAAACGATTTAGTTTTTCATAATGCTTGTAATCTACATTATCAACTTTATCAACACAATAGCTGCATATCTTTTTCTTCGGCTTTCTTCCTCTGTCACGCCTCAATTAATCACACTCCTTCCGCTAAAAGGGAACATCATCTTCACTGATATCAAGCTCTTCTGCTCCAGGGTTGCCGTAATTATCCGTTTCTTTTTGTTCCGAGCTGCGCCCCCGATCCAGAAAGCGGACATTATCGGCAACGACTTCAGTTACTTTTCTTTTTACTCCTTCGTTATCTTCATAGGAGCGAATCTGAAGCCTGCCGGTTAACCCAACCAGGCTGCCTTTTTTAAGATAATTGGCGCAGCTTTCTGCCTGCTTCCGCCAGGTTACGATTTTGATAAAATCAGTTTCTCTTTCTCCCTGTTGATTGGTAAAAGGACGGTCGACCGCAAGGGAAAAAGTAGTTACCGGTATTCCACCGCCTGCTGTATAGCGGAGTTCCGGATCATGGGTTAAACGACCGATTAGTACTACCTGGTTTAACATAGATACACCGTCCTTCAGGTAAGGTATTTGTCACGCCTGTTTTGCTTATTTTGTTTCTTCTCCTGCTTCTTCTGCTTTTCTTACTTTTAACTCCGGTTCTTCCTCAGGTTCTTCTACTTCAGGTTCTTCTGCTTCAGGTTCTTCTGCTTCAGGTTCTTCTGCTTCAGGTTCTTCTGCTTCAGG
>JBNJHN010000013.1:0-40387 GCA_051748565.1 Bacillota bacterium
CAGCGCCGATGGTACTCGGGGCGTAAGCCCCCGGGAGAGTAGGTCCCCGCCAGAATACTATTTTCCTTAACAGGCCTCCCTCGTACACAGGGAGGCCTGAAATGTAGATGAAAACAATTATTTGAAAAGTGCTATGGGTAAGGGAAAATTACCGGTTGAATTAACTAAACGGCATCCAGAATATGTTAATTGCTTTCATAGCCAAAAAGAAGGAATAGCGCAAAAATATGCTTAAAAATATGAGAATATTAGTTGACACAAAGTGCCCTTTGCGAGTATAATTTAGTATCATCTATCATGGTAGTAAAATAATCCAAAAGCAACCTATCTTTAACATTTCTTTTTTTATTGATTAAAAACGGATTTGATGTGAAGGGGGTTGGACAACCAGCGAGTAAAATATCACTTTGCAAGCGGATGGATAATTTTATTTTTGTTTGGATAAGGATTAAGATTATTACTATTTAGGTTATTACCCAATTGAAAATTTAATAAGGGGGTTTCGTAAGTGAAAAGTAAGTGGTTAATGTTTATTTTTATCGGTTTGCTGGCTGCATTTCTTATCGTTGGTTGTGGCCCCAGTCCTGTAGATGACGATGACGACGATGCTGCTAACGGAGTTGATCTGGAAACTCACACAATTGTTGGTCTTTTCCCACTGACCGGGGTATTGAGCACTTTTGGTGAGAACAGTTCGGAAGTTTCAAAGCTTGCAGCTGCTGATGTTAATGAATGGCTGGAAGCAGAAGGAAAGAATTGGCGGCTGAGACTGGAGATCGACGATACTGCTACTGAAGGTCCTGTTGGCCTGACCAAAATGCAGAGCTGGTTTGGTGAAGGTGTTTTGTTCTTTGCCGGACCGCAGGCCAGCGGTGTTGCCCAGGAACTCCTGTCGTTCGCAAACTCTAACCAAATTCTCTACATCTCACCATCATCGACTTCTCCGGCACTGTCTATAGCAGATGACTGGTTGTTCCGTTTCTGCACCACAGACGAAGTGCAGGGACCTGCTATTGCTGCAGCTGCTGAAGCAGCTGGTATCGAACACTTGATCTTCACCTGGCGCCGTGATACCTGGGGCGACGGTCTGCAGGCTGCTGCTGAAGCTTCAGCTAGTGGTCTGGGTATTGCTGTAGACAGCAACAAGCTTGGCTATGATCCGTTACAGGAAGCTTTCACCTCTGAGGCTGCTCTTCTCGATGGATATGTTACCGAAGCGGTTGCCGGTGGTGTACCCTTGGAGGATATCGGTGTCAACGTAATAGGTTTTGAGGAAGTTGTTCCTTACATGGTTGAAGCATCAAAGTACCCGCAGCTGCGTGAAATTCAGTGGATAGGCAGCGACGGTACTGCTTTCTCCGAGGCTCTTATCCAGACCCCGGTGGCTGCTGAATTTGCTAATGATGTTAAGTTCATCAACTCGATGAACAAACCGGCAGAGCTGACCGCCGAGTCGAACTTCGATCATGTCAGGAATCATATCCAGGAACTGCTGGGACGTGAGACTGATGCCTACTCTTACAACACCTATGACATTATCTGGGTACTGGCAATGTGTATTGATCAAGTTGGCTATGATTCGGTAGCTGTCAAGGAAATCCTGCCAGAAGTTACAAAAGAATGGACCGCCGTATATGCTGCAAGCGGTTATATTGAACTTAATGAGTATGGTGACCGTGCTTTTGCCGACTATAATTATGTTATGCTTACCGAAGGACTTGATGATTGGTGGATTCCCGGTTATTTCGATGGTTTAACCATGGAAATCAACTGGGAAACTCCCGTATTCTAGGATCGTTTTATTTAGTGCGATTGAAAACGGGGGTCGGGGTATTCTCCGGCCCCCATTTAAGGTGGTGTGCAAGTGAATAATGTCCTTGTAGCTGAGAATCTCACCAAGTCTTTTGATGGTTTAGTTGCAGTTAACGATGTCAGTATTGTGGTCAAAGAGAATACATTCACCATGTTAATAGGCCCCAATGGATGTGGTAAAACGACTTTAATCAACTGCTGTACAGGAATTTTGAAACCGACCTCCGGCCGGGTTGTTTTGGGTGATATTGATATAACGGGCTGGAAGCCACATGAAATTTATAATGTAGGTTTTGTGAGAAGTTTTCAAATCCCACTTCCCTTTATCGGTCTTACGGTTATTGACAATGTCCTTGGTGCAATGCGGAGTCCGGGAGAGAACCCGTTAAAGGCTCATTCACTTAAAAAATGGGGAGATGTGGAAGAGAAAAATATTGATCGTGCTATGGATATTCTGGCCAAAGTAGGATTGGAAAAACACTGGGATCTGCCCAGCAGTTCGCTGGGAGCAGCCCAGTTAAAAATGCTTGAAGTAGCCAAGGGACTCTCTTCCGGCGCGAAGCTGATTGCTCTTGATGAGCCAATCGGTGGTGTCGACCCTGCTTCGGCACATGATATACTTTCACATGTCGCTGAACTTAAAAAAGAAGGTTTAACCTTTCTTGTTGTTGAGCATCGGATCGATATTGCCGCTCCCTTTGCTGATTATATTTATGCCATGGAACTTGGTTCTCTCATCTCTGAAGGTACCCCCGAGCATGTATTGAACGATCCTAAAGTCATTGAAGTTTATATCGGCAAGGGGGATGAAGCATGTTAACAGTAAGTAATCTAAATTCAGGTTACGGAAAACTACAGGTTCTTTATGATCTCAGCATCGATGTTCCCGAAAAAGGTTTAACAGTAGTTGTAGGACCCAATGGTGCCGGAAAAACTACGCTTTTGTGCAGTATTATGAATATCGCCAATGTGTTTTCCGGAGATATACTGCTCCAGGATAAATCGGTCATAGGTGTACAAACTCATGATCTTGCCCAGAAAGGCATATCCTATGTTCCACAGATGGGCAATGTTTTTGCTGATCTGACTGTAATGGACAATTTACACATGGCCGGCTATATGTTAAGTAAATCTGAAGCAAATACCAAAGCAGAACAGATGACCGAGATATTTCCGGTTTTAAAAAAATTTATCTATCGCCTTGCAGGTACTTTAAGCGGTGGCGAACGCAGAATGTTAGCCATTGCCATGGGATTGATGAAAAACCCCAGGTTAATGTTGTTGGATGAGCTGAGCACCGACCTGGCTCCGATTATTGCCGAACGGGTTATGATGGAAGTTGCCAGGATGCGTGATGAACTTGGCATAACAATATTGATGGTTGAGCAGATGGCTAAAAGGGCCCTGGAAATTGGTGATACGGCCTATTTGCTGGTTAGCGGTGAAGTTAAGTACTTCGGTAAAGCAGAAGCCTTGCTCCATGAACCGGAACTATGTTCCATGTATTTGGGAATTAAAGAGTCAAGCAGTAAAGACAAAGACTTTGAACTGTCGGTCTCGGATGAAGGGAGTGAGGATAACTAATGGCACCTTGGTTGTCAAGTGGTTTAATTTATGCCAGCGGACTTGCTTTGACAGCAGGCAGCATTACCCTTCTCTACATTGTAACCCGTACATTTAATTTTGCAGTTGCCAGTATGGCAACTATTGGCTTTTATGTTGCTTATACCGGTGTCACATTGTATGGTGGGTTACCTTACCAATATTATCCAATAGTTTTTATCATCGGGTCAATTACCGGTTTTATAGCTTATTACGGCTTAAATCGCCACCTGCTGCGCAGAAAGGCTGCAGAAATAACCCTGATGATGTCAACCCTTGGATATGACCTGGTTCTTTTATCAATAATTCAAATGTATGCCGATTATTTAACACATACCTATAAAATCTTTCCACGTAGGGTAACAATGAGCCTGTTTGATTTTGAATTATTTGGTGAAAGGGCGGCAGCTTTTATTTTACCGATCATAGCAATTGGATTTCTTACTCTCCTGCATATCTTTTTAACCAGGACCAAGTTTGGTGTAGCTATGCGCGCCACAATAGAAAATCCAGTTTTGGCCAGCGCATCGGGGATTAATTCCGACAGGGTATACCTGGTTTCATGGATTATCAGCGGTGGTATGGCTGCATTAGGCGGTTCTTTTATGGCCATGGCAATGACCGGGACCCCGGTTATGGGTATGTACACGATTCCCCTGATGTTTGCCGGTGCTATACTAGGCGGTTTGGGCAGTATATACGGTGGCATATTGGGCGGCATGGTAATCGGTTTGACAGAATATGCCGGAGTTTACTTACTCGCCCAGCAATATGGCCCCTGGGTTCTCGGTTACAGGATGGGTATACCCCTGTTTATTATGGCTGCCACTCTGTTAGTATTTCCACGGGGCTTATCGGGTATCCCGCTGGCTAAAATTATCAGGTCTTTTGTCAGCCGGAAGAGAGGTGAAAGCGCATGAAAAATCATGATGGTGTAGAAATATTGAAAAATATTCTTATGCGTAGAGAATTTTACTTGATCCTTTTTATACTTGCTTTGCTTGCTTTCCTGTATATCAGCCGCGGGATGCCTATGATTTTGACAATCCTGATCCAGGTTACGATATTCGCCATTATTACCATGAGCTTGAACCTTGAAACCGGTTATACCGGCATTCCCCAGTTTGGACGCGTTGCAGCAGTTATTGCCGGGGCTTTCGCTGTTGGAGCTATTCCGGGTCGAGTCATGGCCATGTTCATGGGCTTGCCAGCTGGCGTTGAATATGCATCTGATACGGTAAACTTCAGGGTCGTTCCACAAATAAACACTTTGTTAGCCAGCAGTTGGCTGATGTCTCTAGGCTTTCTGGTAATGTGCATCGTTATTGCCGGCATTTCAGGTGCTTTGATAGGCTGGCTTATTTCCAGGCCTGCGATCAGGCTTAAAGAAGCTTACCTGGGCATTTCGCTTCTTGCTTTTGGTGACTTCTTCATGTGGGTAGGCCATAACTGGACTCTACTGGTAGGTGGAAGTACCCCGGTTAAAGTGCCGGATCCTTTTTATGTCTTCGGTGCCGCCAGGTTTAATGTTATAGTTCCTGTATTTTTTTTCTTAGCGCTGGTTATATTTGTATATCTGAATAAACTGACCAGGTCGCCTTTTGGCCGAAATTTAAGGATGCTCAGGGATAATGACCTGTCAGCTAACGCGGCAGGCCTTAATATCGTTAAAGTCAGGACCCAGAGCCTTGTTATCGGGGCTTGCATAGCGGCAATCGGTGGTGGATTATATGTTATTTATACCGGTTCTGTAGCGGCAATCGGCATGCAAAGACTGACCTTTACCTTTTGGCCCTGGGCTTACATGATGCTTGGAGGTATCGGCAGCAATGTCGGTGTATTTCTGGGTGTTTTTATGCTTACCATTTTAAGGACTTTGATCATTGTATTCCGTTCCCAGTGGTTCGGTTTTCTTTTAGCTGTAGGAATCGACCCGCTCTGGCTCGAGTTTACGCTTTTAGGGGCAGTTATAATCATTGTTATCCTGTTTATGCCTCACGGCCTGATTCCCGCGAGAATTGAAACAATGCTGCCTGGAAGTCGGGTTAAGAAAGTAATGGCGCAGAGACAGTAGGCAATAGGCTTTACCAGATTAATTATAATAAGTGGAGCCCTGATGGGCTCCACTTATTATAATGTGACTATTAAACTGCTTTCCTATCAGAATTTCTCAGTTGATTCCCAAATTATGAAGCTTTAAAGGCCTAAAGGGACTGCATCTATGATAAAATGAACCCGAAGGTTTGATAAATGTGGAATATCTACAGATGGAGCTTAATATTTAAACATGGCTCGTAATTCGGTTAAGGTAGGCATAATCATGCTGGTAGCGTGGCTAATACCGCTTTTCGGTCTGCTTCTTGCCATTGCCGGGTTGACTATGGGAGTTAACAGCTATTCACTCTCCCGGAGAGATATGGCCAGGGCAGGAATATTTTTAAACAGCCTGGGTATCGGCCTTTCACTGATCAATATTTCAGTAGGTCTTTATTTTATCTTATCCGGCGTCATCGAACCCCTGGGTCTGATTAACCAGCAGAATTAAATCGTTATGACCCGGTCAGCGGCAAATAGAAGATCGGAAATATCATACATGTTGCTCACCTGGCCGGCCTTGTGACAACTTTTCAATTCGAAATAATCAAGGCAGGTTCCACAGACCAGAATCTCTACGCCTTTATCAAGTAATTCTTCCAATTCTTCGATGACCGGGGAATCCGAAATACTAAGCTTAACCCCTGAATTCATAAGAACAATAGCCCGGGGCATTTCTTCCCGCTTAGTCAGGGTATATATGAAATTACGCATTAACATCAGTCCCAATTCACTGCTGCCCTGTCCCAGTTCGTTAGTGGAAATAAACAATACCGGTTTTTGCCCAGTACCAGTATCAGACTGTGACAAAATTGCGTCCCCCAGTTCCAAATTGCTCGCGGTTATTGTGATGTAGAAAAGTCCTTCTTTTTCCTTCCATTCGGCTGCACTGTCTTTACTTTGAATAAAGCGCAGTACATTTTCACGAGCAGTTTCATTGTCTACGATTACAGTCATTGGCCCTGATGGAAAATCTGATAAAGCATCCCTGGTGCGTAACACCGGTTCAGGGCAGTTTAGCCCGCGGCAATCTACAGTTTTCATGAAAAAACACCTCCATTACAAATAAAAGCCTGCCTGATCGGCCTAAATTCTATTTTGCGGAGAGCAAAACGATATCTTTTAAGGCGCTTATCAGATATTCGATATCTTTAAGATCTGTAAAAAAGCCGGGGCTTATGCGCACGGTTCCTTCAGGAAATGTTCCGATTGCCTTATGAGCGAGAGGAGCGCAGTGAAGGCCGGTTCGGCATAAAATACCGTAGCTGTTTTCCAGGATATAACCAGCTTCTCCGCTGTCGACATTTTTAATTGTAAAAGATACAATGCAGGAGCACTGCTCAGCATCTTCAGGTCCGTAGAGATGTATGCCCGGAGTGGACTTGAGATGCTTGAATAAAGCAGAACGGATATCTTTTTCATGAGTTCTGATTTTAGCAAGCCCTGCTTTTTGTATAAATTGAACCCCCTCCAAAAGGCCGGCCAGGCCGGCGGCATTAAGGGTTCCCGCTTCAAGGCGTTCGGGCATACTTTCAGGGTGCAGATCGATTTCCGACTGACTGCCTGTGCCTCCTTCCCGCAGTGGTAGGAGGTCAATACCGGTCCGTACATATAAGCCACCCGTCCCGGTAGGTCCCAAAAGCCCTTTATGGCCTGTAAAAGCCATCATATCTGCTTTGGATGCATCCAGATCAATTTCAATTGTTCCGGCAGTCTGAGCAGCATCTACCAGTACAGCCACTTCCCTGTTATGAGCGGAATGTATCATTTTATTAAGAGGCATTATAGTTCCGGTAACATTTGATGCATGATTGACAACCAGCAAACGGGTGTTGGGTTTGTATGCGTTTTCAAGAAACTCAAGGTCCGGATGTCCTTCTTCGGAACAGGGAATGACTGTTGTAGTTATCAGGCCATCCCGGCGTAAACGGCCCAGAGGTCGCAAAACCGAGTTGTGTTCCATGGCTGTGTAAATTACGTGGTCCCCGGATTTTAAAAACCCTTTTAAGGCGATATTCAAGGCATCGGTAGCATTTAAGGTAAAGATAATTCTTGATGAGTCTTCGGCGTTAAATAAAGCGGCCAGCGCTTCCCTGGTATGGAAGATAAGGCGGTCTGCTTCAAGAGTGCGCGTATGACCGGAGCGGCCGGGATTTCCGCAGGCCTGGCGCATCTGGATTTCAGCAGCTTTATAAACTGATTCAGGTTTGGGCCAGGAGGTAGCAGCGTTGTCAAAATATAAATTCAGATTGCTGTCTGTTAAATACTCCGGTTTGTTAATCAAAGTCAAGCTCCTCTGCTTTTGGAGTTCTAAGCCCCGCTTCTTCAATCTTATAAATACTTTCCAGTTGGAGCTCATTTTGTATAAGAATATTTCTCAGTGTTACAATATCTTCACAGCTGCAGCGCAGCGCAGTCCCGCAGCTTGAACTGATCACACGAGGTACAGGAACCATCTTGAAGGAATAAGTATGTTTTCTGAGCAGGCTCTCTGCTCTTATGGCATAATATGTTGTCGGGAAAGTTATGTAGCAGTTGTTTGCCATCAAGTATCCTTCCAGAATGTCCGGTTTCTCATTTTAACGCAGAGTACAGAAAATCTCACCATAGATGTATTTTACAGTATCCTTATACAGAGTCAAATAAGTTTCCGGGGAGTTATTAACTTAAAAACTATAACTCGCAACTCCGAATATCGGACCCTGATTTTTTCGTACATTATTATTATATCTAGCCGTTAGGGCATATGTAATATAAATTATTAATAAGCCAGTCAGCAAGTATTAACTTCTTAATTTAATTTCTGGGTTTATTTATAATAATTTTTAATTTCCGATACCTGGTTATTTTTACCAAATTTAAAGCGAAACTTAATTCAAGCGCCTGTTCATTAAGAATGGACTCCGGCAATGAATAAACGTATAATGTAAAAAAGCACGAAAGGTAGTGAAAAATGGATTTTGAGCAAATTCGCGCATTTCTAAATGTAGCCTCTTTGAAAAGTTTCTCCGAAGCCGGTGAAAAAATGTTTATCAGTCAACCGTCGGTAAGTGTAAGGATTAAATCACTGGAAGAAGAACTTGGTGTTAAACTTTTTGATCGCTCCAAGGCACGCGAACCTTCTTTAACAGAGGCGGGAAAGATTTTTATAGATTATGCTCAATCCATAATAAACCTGCAGGACGAATGCAGGGAAAAACTTTCCGGACAGAGAGAAGCAGCCACCGGACTTGTTTATATTGGTTCAAGCACTGTCCCGGGATCATATTTACTGCCGGCTCTTTTGGCTGGCTTTAAAAAAGTTACAACTTCAATCGAATTCAATGTAAATATTCTCGATACCAGTGCAGTCCTGGAGGGAGTATTGAATTACAGTTATGATCTCGGATATGTTGGTTTGGTTAAGCAGGACGACCGTTTGGAATACATACCCCTCGCCAAAGACGAGCTGGTATTGGCTGTCCAAAAAGGCCTGATAAATAAAGCCGATTACAGAACATGCGTACCGTTGGATATATTACCGTCACACCATTTAATCCTGCGTGAAAAAGGCTCAGCCACCCGTCAGCTGCTTGAAAAAAAATTAAATGAAAGTGGTTATGATCTGAATAGTTTTGCTGGAATCACCTACATTAACAGTCTTGAAGGGATCAAGCAGGCTGTTAAAGAAGGTCTTGGCATAGCTTTTGTTTCGAAACTTTCCGTAAACGAGATGGTGCAGGCCGGTTTAGTTGATCTACATACCATCTGCGGGGTAGACTTACACCGTTCACTTTATCTTGTTTATCACAGCAGCAGGGTTTTAGGTGCCGCAGCACGTAAAGTTAAGGATTTTACGATTAAAGAATTTACTAAATAGAGTGATCCTAATATAATGGAAAAAGCAGGTCGCAGATACCCTGCTTAATAAAAAACAAGAGGTTTTAAATGGTTTTTAAAAGAGGCAACCGCTTTAATTATTGGACCAGGGCAGCGATGATCGGAGCGCTCTACGCTATCATAACCATATTATTTGCTCCGATTAGTTATGGAATGATCCAGGTTCGGGTTTCGGAAATGTTATTGGTACTTCCTTTTTTTACCCCGGCTGCAATTCCGGGTCTTTTTGCCGGAACCATTATTGCCAACATGTTTGGCGGGTTGGGCATACTGGACATAGTTTTCGGCAGCCTGGCTACGCTGCTGTCGGCTTACCTGGTTTCAAAAGTCAACAATAAATACCTGGTTCCACTGCCGCCTATTATTATCAATGCCGTTATCGTCGGCCTTGTTTTGCATTTAGTCCTGAATCTGCCTTTCTATATGACAGCAATGTGGGTAGGTATCGGTCAGACAATTGCCTGTTATGGTCTCGGCCTTCCATTGCTGCTGCTGCTCGAAAGGCATCGGCATATATTCTATTAATGTTTATATAATTAAAGGGGGAATGCTGATGGCAGGTCACTCAAAATGGGCAAATACCAAGCATCGGAAAGCCCGGCAGGATGCCGCAAAGGGCAAGATATTTACAAAGCTGGCCAGGGAAATTACTGTAGCTGCCCGCGAGGCAGGAGAAGATTTAGACAGCAATTTCAGCTTAAGATTGGCGGTGCAAAAAGCGCGTGAAAATAATATGCCCAACGAAAATATCCAACGTGCTGTACAGAAGGGTGTCGGTGGGCAGGAAGGGTCAAGCTACGAACAGGCAAACTATGAAGGGTACGCCGCCGGCGGTGTTGCTATTCTCCTTGAAGCATTGACCGATAACCGTAACCGTACCGTAGCTGAAATCAGGCATATTTTTTCCCGCCATGGCGGAAGCCTGGGCGAATCTGGGTGTGTATCCTGGATGTTTAATAGAAAAGGATACCTGTCGGTGAGTAAAAATGAACTGGACATGGACGAGGATGATTTTATGCTTGCCGCTCTCGATGCCGGTGCCGAAGATGTCGAACTTGAAAATGATGGCACTTACAGCATAATCACAGAACTTGACCATTTTGAAAGTGTAAAGCATCAGTTCCAGGAGCAAGGTATTCCCATTATTTCCTCGGAGGTTACCATGCTGCCCAGTTCTACCATCGATATAGAAGATTCAGAAGTTGCGGCACGGATTATCCGTTTAATGGAAGCTTTGGATGATCACGACGATGTTCAGAATGTTTATGCAAACTTTGATATTCCGGAAGAGCTGATGGCTCAATGATCCGCATAATCGGTATAGATCCGGGAGTTGCCATAACCGGTTATGCGGTAATCGAAGAGAGTGAATCTGATTTTACATGCATAACTTCCGGATGTATCCGGACGAATAAAGATTTGCCATCAGCAGCACGGCTGGAGGCGATCTACAATCAGGTTTTCGAACTGATTTCGAAATACAAACCGCATAGTCTGGCCGTTGAAAAAATATTTTTCAGCAAGAATGTGCGGACGGCATTTCAGGTTGGCGAAGCCCGTGGAGTAATTATCCTTGCTGCGGCCGGGAGTGGCCTTGATTTGTTTGAATATACGCCTTTACAGGTTAAACAAGCTGTTGCCGGCTATGGTAAGGCAGAGAAAGCGCAGGTACAAAAAATGGTCCAGATGCTTCTAAAATTACCCCAAAAGCCTTCCGTTGACGACGAAGCAGATGCCATGGCTGTAGCCCTGTGTCATCTGCAGAATCGCCGTTGGCAGGATGCCGTAAAAGGAGGCCGGCCCTAAATGATAGAATTCTTAAAAGGCCGCCTCGCATCGGCAACACCAGGGAATGCTGTCCTCGAGATTGGGAATGTCGGGATTGCACTCCAAATGCCCCCTGCTGAAGATTATCTTTCCAGCCTGGTTGGACAGGAGATCACTCTTTATACCCGGCTTTTAATTAAAGAAGACGAAGTTTATATCTTTGGTTTCAGGGCGGCAGAAGAGCGTAAACTTTTTAACCTGATCCTGAGTGTAAGCGGATTCGGACCAAGGCTTGCTTTATCCCTGCTGGGGATATTTACAGTATCACAGTTTTATGTTGCAGTATTGGAAGAAAATATACCCCAGTTATGCCGGGCTCACGGGGTGGGTCGTAAGGCTGCCCAGCGCCTGGTCCTGGAAATAAAGGAGAAATTGCCGAAGGTTATATCAACAGAAGATCTGGCAGTCGGCCCCGTTATGCAAGCAGGTTCATCGATTTATGAAGATTTAACAGCAGCTCTGAATGCTCTGGGTTACTCAAGTGCGGAGGCTGCAGCTGCAGTCAGTAAAGCTATCGAGCATAATAAAGAACTTTCCCGGGAAGATTTATTGAAACTGGTTTTGAAGGGCATGGCTCAGAAATAAAAAACCATTTCCGGCTGTATTTTGAAGGGAGTTAAAGATGGAGGAACGTATAGTCTCTGCCAGGCGTCAACCTGAAGACGATCCCCAGATTGAAATCGGCCTCAGACCTCGATCACTGCAGGAATATGTTGGCCAGGAAAAAATTAAGGAAAAGCTTTCAATCTATATAAAGGCTGCCATGGAAAGAAAAGAAGCCCTGGATCACGTTTTGCTTTACGGCCCTCCCGGTCTGGGCAAAACGACTCTTGCCCATATCATCGCCTGGGAACTGGGTGTCAATATAAGGATTACTGCCGGACCGGCAATCGAACGGCCGGGAGATCTTGCTGCAATACTGACAAACCTGGGACATGGCGATGTGCTTTTTATTGATGAAATTCATCGCCTCAGCCGTACTGTAGAAGAGATATTATACCCGGCTATGGAAGATAATGCTCTTGATATTATTATCGGTAAAGGTCCCGGAGCACGCTCTCTGCGCCTTGATCTTCCACCATTTACCCTGATTGGTGCTACGGTTCGAGCAGGCCTGCTTACTTCACCGCTGCGTGATCGTTTCGGAGTCGTTGATCGGCTCGATTTTTATACCTGCAGTGAGCTTGAACAGATTATCACACGTTCGGCGAATATCCTTAATGTCAGGGCAGAACAGGAAGGAGCCGCAGTTATAGCCGGTGCTTCCAGAGGGACCCCGCGGGTGGCCAATCGACTGCTGAAGCGGGTTCGGGACTATGCGCAAATCAGGGCGGACAACATTATAACTAAAGCGGTTGCTGAAGAAGCGCTGCAAATGCTGCAGATTGATTCAAAAGGGCTTGACGAAATTGACCGCCGCCTGCTGCTTGCCTTGATCGAAAAGTTTGAAGGAGGACCTGTCGGCCTGGATACCCTGGCTGCCTGCATAAGTGAAGAACCGGAAACACTCGAAGATGTCTACGAACCTTACCTGATGCAGCTGGGCCTGCTTAAGAGAACTGCCCGGGGACGCATGGTGACCGGTGAAGTATATACATACTTAAACCTGAAACCGAAGACGGATCCCCAGCAAAAGCTCTGGTAAATGGTTTTTGATTTTTTACTTTAAGCCTGACTTCTATTATGATTGGCTCATTGAAGGGGGGGTGACATGTGCCTAATCTCGATTCATTCGGCAAATTGATGCTTATTGCCGGTATTCTGATTGCTGCAGCAGGCCTGCTTTTATTGCTGCTTGGCAAATTGGGCCTCGGCCGCCTTCCCGGCGATATCTTCATTCAGAGGGAAAATATCACCTTTTACTTTCCACTGGCTACTATGATTATAATCAGCATAATACTGACTTTAATTGCAAACTTTATAAGGCGTTAAATAGACATAAGCCCGTACTCTTTTCAAACTACCCTAAAATAATTTGTTCAAAATGCTGAGAGTAGGTTTTTAATGGATTACAGCAAGTTAAGTGATTATGATTACCACCTTCCCAATGAGCTTATTGCCCAGACACCCTTAGAAAATAGAGATGAATCCCGGATGCTGGTTTTAAACCGTTCGGATGGAAGAAGGGAGCATTCTAACTTTAAACAGCTTCCTGATTATTTGCAGGAAGGCGACTTGCTTGTACTTAATAATACAAAAGTTATTCCTGCCCGCCTCACAGGAAATATTAAAGGTAAAGATACTCACGCTGAAATTCTTTTGCTGCACAGGCTCAGCAGCGGGCACTGGGCAGCCATGGTAAAACCCGGCAAAAAACTTAAGCCGGGGGTTAAAGTAATCCTGGATTTGGGTGTTGAAGCGACAATAGAGAATTACGGCCGCGAAGGCTTGAGAGAAATTAGTTTTAAGGCGTCAAAACCCATTGAAAAAATTATTCAACGACTGGGCAGCGTACCGCTGCCCCCATATATTGAAACAGAACTGAGAGATCCTGACCAGTATCAGACTATATATGCTGAAGTAGACGGTTCGGCTGCAGCTCCCACGGCGGGTTTTCATTTCACGAAGCAAGTTTTTGCCGCATTAAAAGAAAGGGGTGTGCAAACAGCTTTCTTAACTTTGCATATCGGTCCCGGTACTTTCCAGCCGGTAAAAGTAGAAGATATACGGGAACACGTTATGCATTTTGAATATTTTCGTATCGAAAATGAAACAGTCCGTCTGGTAAATATGACCAGGCAAAAAGGCAAACGTGTAATAGCAGTCGGTACTACAGTATGCCGGGTCCTTGAGACAGCGGCATGCAGCACAGGCAGACTTAAAGACGGGGCAGAAGGTTGGACCGGTTTATATATCTACCCCGGTTATCAATTTCGTATTGTTAATGCTATGATTACTAATTTTCATCTGCCGCGTTCAACTCTTCTCATGCTGGTTAGCGCTTTTGCCGGGCACAGAAGTATAATGACTGCTTACAGGGAAGCTGTCGATAATAAATACCGGTTTTACAGCTTCGGAGACTGCATGCTTATATTGTAAACAGCGCTACAATATATTGACACTAATGCTTGCTTGAGATAAGCTATAGAATGGATGAAAGGCATGCCCATGAAATTTAATATAACCCGAAAGTGCCCTCAAACCGCTGCCCGCACTGGTGAGCTCTATACTGCGCATGGTCTGATTTTGACACCTGCTTTCATGCCGGTTGGAACTCAGGGGACTGTCAAGGCTATAACAGTTGGAGAACTGGAAGAAATGGGCACGGGGTTGATCTTAAGCAATTGCTATCACCTGTTTTTGCGGCCGGGGGTTGAATTAATTGCCCGGCACGGTGGATTACATAATTTCATGAACTGGCGGGGTGCTATTTTAACCGACAGCGGCGGTTTTCAGGTTTTTAGCCTCGGTGGTTTGCGAAAACTTGATGATAGAGGAGTTTCTTTTACATCCCACATTGATGGATCAACGCACTTTCTAACCCCGGAGAGGGTAATAAGGCTCCAGAATATGCTCGGTTCAGATATTGCCATGGTCCTTGACCAATGCCCGCCATACCCGGCAGACCGGGACGAAGTGAGTTCTGCAGTCAGACGAACTTCCATGTGGGCAAAACAAAGCAAGCAGGCTCATTTACGGGAAGATCAAGCCCTTTTTGGGATAGTCCAGGGAGGAATTTACGAAGATTTACGTCGGCAATCGGCGGCAGAACTTACGGATATTGCTTTCGACGGTTATGCCATTGGTGGTTTAAGCGTGGGGGAACCGAAAAATCTGATGTACGAAACTTTGCAGTGCACCGTACCCGAGCTGCCGCCCGATAAGGCACACTACCTGATGGGTCTGGGTTCTCCGGATGCTCTGCTGGAGGGAGTTCGGTGGGGTATTGATATTTTTGATTCTGTCTTACCGACGCGTATTGCCCGTAATGGCCGGGTGATGACCTCAGAGGGTTATCTGGCCATACGTAACAGCATTTATGCGACCGACCTTTCCCCGCTGGATGAAGCCTGCAGCTGTCCTGTATGCAAAAATTACAGCAGGGCTTACATACGGCACCTTTTCAATGCCGGAGAGATACTGGGCATAAGGCTGACTACATATCACAATCTTTTTTACCTCGACCGGTTGATGAACGAGATAAGGAAAGCTTTAAGCGAAGAACGCTTTGATCAGTATTACAAAATAATGAGTCCCCGACTCATAAAAATGTATGGAGGTGTTGTTTAGTGAATTTAGAAGCTATCGGACCGTTTGTACCACTTATTTTACTTTTTGTAGTTTTCTATTTCTTATTGATCAGGCCGCAGCAGAAACAGCAGAAAGCCCGCAAGGAAATGATAATCAATCTGAAGAAGGGTGACCGTGTGGTGACAATTGGCGGTATCCACGGTGTCATCAAAGAAATTGACGAAAATGTAATGGCCTTGCGTGTTGCCGACAATTTGAACCTGAAATTTTCCCGTGCAGCAGTAGACCGTGTCGTCCAGGATGAAGCTGAATAAACAGTTTTAAATCAAAATCCGGAATAATGCCGGCGCGAAAAGCAATTAAGATTAGCAAGCACTCCTTTCAGGCACCGGGCCGGTGTGTGGAGGAGTGCTTTTTTAGGCAGCTAAATAATATGAAAGGAGCCGGTAATTGTCAGCATGGACCTTATAAACATGGCCTGGGAAAAAAAGATAAAAGAAGAAGGACCTCTTGCTCAACGTATGCGGCCCGGAAAACTCGAACAGTTTGTCGGGCAGGAGCATATTCTTGGCGAAGGAAAGCCTCTGCGAAATCTTATAAAAGCTGACAAACTGTTATCTTTAATATTTCATGGCCCGCCCGGAACAGGAAAAACCAGCCTGGCAAGGATTATTGCTGCTGTTACTAAAGCTGCTTTTGTGCAGCTAAACGCTGTCTCTGCGGGAGTTAAAGATGTCCGGCAGCTAATCGAGCAAGCCCGGGATGACTGGTCGCTGTATAACCGGCGAACAATACTGTTTATCGACGAAATACACCGTTTCAATAAGGCCCAGCAGGATGTTCTGCTTTCAGCTGTTGAGCAGGGAACGGTGATATTTATCGGTGCTACCACAGAAAATCCTTTCTTCTATCTCACCGGACCGCTGCTGTCGAGAACGAGACTTTTCTCTTTTGTGCAGTTGAAAGAATCGGAAATTATCAGTATGCTTAAAAATGCCCTGGAAGATTCCGAACGGGGCCTGGGTAAACTGCAGGTAGATGTTGAACCGGAAGCATTGACATATCTCGCTGAAAAAGCGAATGGTGATGCCAGGGTAGCACTTAATGCTTTTGAAATGGCTGTTCTCGCCGGAGAAGAAGACGACAAACGGATCAGGGTAACAGTGGAAGCAGCTGCTGAGGCTATGCAAAAGAGGCTGCTTTCCTATGATCAGCAGGGGGATAGTCATTACGATATGGCGTCAGCTCTTATTAAATCGATCCGTGGTTCTGATCCTGATGCTGCTTTATACTGGATGGCCAGAATGCTAAGTGGCGGCGAAGATCCTCTCTTCATTGCCAGGCGCCTGATCATCAGCGCATCCGAGGATGTTGGCAATGCCGATCCCAGGGCTCTCACTCTTGCTGTTGCCGCCGCCCAGGCAGTGCAAATTATTGGCCTGCCTGAAGGGAGAATTCCCCTGGCCCAGGCTGTAACCTACCTTGCAGGGGCTCCAAAAAGCAATGCCGCTTACCTGGCTATTAGTGAAGCTTTAGAAATGGTTGAAAATGAAGAAAACAGACCTGTCCCGTTCCACTTGAAAGACAGCAGTTATCCGGGTGCAAAGCGACTGGGGCACGGAATCGGTTACCTTTACCCTCATGATTATCCAGGACACTATATTGAACAGGAATATATGCCTCAGGAATTGGCTGGAAAAAAATTTTACAGGCCCACTGAACAGGGAATGGAAAAACAGATCCGCATTTATTTAGAGCAGGTCAGGGCTAATAAGAATAAAAACAATCAATCCCTGCCGGGAAAGTGAGTCTATGTCAACCGTGCAGCCATATTTGAGCCCTGCCAGAAGAGTACGTCACCGTTTTTCAGTTCAGGGGTCGCGCTTTATAGCTACCCTGACTTCTGCAAACACTGAGGCCGCAGCAAAAAAGATAATTGAGTCTGTAAGTATGGAATTTCCCGATGCGTCTCATCATACCTATGCCTACCGTATTGGAAGCGGCAGTGCCCTCATTGAACGTGTTCAAGATGACAGGGAGCCGGCCGGTACTGCCGGAGCTCCCATGCTCCAGGTGCTTCAGGGCAAAAATGTGTCAGATGCAGTAATAATAGGAACTCGCTACTTTGGTGGAACCAGGCTTGGCATTGGCGGCTTAAAACGTGCCTACCGTGATTGTGCCCGGATAACACTCAAAGATGAAGATCTTAGAACTGTAGAAGTCCTGGACAGTTATTCTCTGAAACTGGCCTATGAAGACCTGGGGTCTGTAACCAGGCTCATAAAAAGCAGCAGCGGAAAAATAACTGGAATTGATTACAGCGAAATGGTGGTTATCCGTATCCAGATTCCCGCACGCTTAAGTCCAGCCCTTTTGGAGGGTTTAGAGTCAGTAAGCAGCGGTCGGGTTGCTGCTGTAAAGCTTTGGTTTTGTTGACATTGTTTCAGTTAAACAGATATAATTGCCTTAACCCAAACGGGAGGTAAAAGGATGCAATCCAGTAGTATCCGTGAGCTATTTTTGGATTATTTCAGTTCAAAAGAACACCTGATTATGCCCAGTTTTTCCCTGATTCCACAAGGCGATCCCACACTGCTCTTGATCGGGGCCGGGATGGCACCTTTAAAACCATATTTTACCGGAGAAAAAAAACCGCCGCATCCACGGGTGGCTACATGTCAAAAATGTTTGCGTACCCCCGATATCGACCGTGTTGGTTACACGGGCAGGCATGCCACCTTCTTTGAAATGCTTGGCAATTTTTCTTTTGGTGATTATTTCAAAGAAGAAGCAATTGCCTGGGCCTGGGATTTAGTTCTCAACGGATACCGCCTGCCTGTTGAGCGTTTGTGGGTCAGCATCTACCGTGAAGATGAAGAGGCTTTTAAGATCTGGAATGATAATATTGGCGTTCCTGCAGACCGCATAGTCAGACTGGGTAAAGAAGATAATTTTTGGGAAATAGGACTTGGACCCTGTGGTCCCTGTTCTGAAATATACTATGATCTGGGAGAAGAAGCAGGATGTGGAAACCCCGATTGTGCTGTGGGATGTGATTGTGATCGCTACCTGGAAATATGGAACCTTGTTTTTACACAGTTCAGCCGGGAAGCATCAGGAGAACTTGTCGAATTAAAGCAAAAAAATATTGACACCGGTGCCGGATTGGAACGTATGGCTATGGCCCTGCAGGGTGTCTATTCACTATATGAAACAGACATAGTAAAACCACTCTACAGCCACTTTAAAAATATAACCGAACCTGCACGCAGAGACCAGGAAGTAGCACTACGCATAATTACGGAACACAGCAGGGGCACTTCATTCCTGATTGCCGACGGAGTGCTTCCTTCCAATGAAGGACGCGGTTATGTTCTGCGCCGTCTTTTGCGCCGCGCCGTTCGTTACGGCAGACTGCTTGGCATTGAAGGTAATTTTATGACCGACGCGGCTTCACTGGTGGTTGATATAATGGGTTCTGCATACCCCGAATTAGAGCAGCGTCATGACTATATCCGGCAGATTGTTAATCTGGAAGAGCAAAAATTCCAGGAAACCCTGGCCCAGGGCATGGATATTCTTGATGGTTATGTTGAAAAGATGCGAGATCAGGGTCAAAAAATATTACCCGGCGAATTAGCTTTTAAGCTTTACGACACCTACGGGTTTCCGCTGGATTTGACAGCTGAAATAATCAGTGAAAAGGGCCTGGATGTAGACCGTGAAACATTTGACAACAACCTGAAAATGCAGCAGGATCGGGCCCGTGCCGCAGCCCGCATTACTACCGGAGAAAACAGTACTGAAATATATAAAGAAGCTGAAAACTTTTCGACTGAATTTACCGGTTATGAAACACTCAAACAGGATGCAAAACTGCAGCTAATGCTGAGTAACGGTAAAGCTAAAGAAGTATTAACAAAAGGAGATAAAGCTGAAGTTTTGCTTGATCTGACACCTTTCTATGCTGAAGCAGGAGGTCAGATTGGTGATACCGGTTATATCGAGGGGCCGCAGGGACAAATTAAAGTGGAGAATACATATTTTTCTCCCTGGGGCCAGATTATTCACCAGGGTTGTGTCGAAGAAGGTCGCTTGTCTAAAGGTGATGCAGTAACTGCGACTGTTGACAGCGGGCGCCGTGAGGGCATCTGCCGCAGCCACACCTCGACGCACCTGCTGCACAGGGCGCTTCGAAACAGGCTGGGTGATCACGTTAACCAGGCTGGTTCACTGGTTGCTCCTGATCGGCTGCGTTTCGATTTTAATCATTTTTCAGGTCTAAGCAGTAATGAACTGGTGGCTGTCGAAGAGGAAGTAAATAAAATGGTTCTGACGAATGTTGAAGTTCGGGCCGAGGTTACTACCCTGGAAGAGGCTAAGGAAAGAGGTGCAACGGCAATATTTGCAGATAAATATGAAGAAGGTTCTGTTCGCATGGTTTCGGCCGGTAATTATACGTTAGAACTATGTGGAGGTACCCATGTATCTGCAACCGGGAAAATTGGGCTGTTTAAAATAGTTTCGGAAGAAGGTATCGGTTCTGGATTGCGCCGTATTGAGGCAATGGTTGGTATAAATGCATATCGCCAGACTGTAGACAGGGAGCGGCTTATTGAAAAGATAGCCCTGTCATTGAATACTTCCAAAAACCGCCTGGCCCCGAAATTTGAAGAGCACCTTGCAGATTATAAATTATTACAGAAAGCAAACCAGGAATTAAAACAGCGTCTGGCAGCTTTTGAAGTCAGGGCCCTGATATCTTCGGTTAAAGAAGTTGCCGACGTTAAAGTTCTTAGCGCGCAGGTTTTTGCTGACAGTATTGAATCTTTGCGTATGGTTATGGATGAAGTTAAAAGTAAACTGGATTCAGTGGTTGTTGTTCTCGGCGCTGTAAATGACGGCAAAGTTATACTGGTAGGTTCCGTCACTCCCGACCTGGTTAAGCGCGGTATCCAGGCTAATAAAATTATCACGGCTGTCGCCCGCCTGGTAGGCGGAGGAGGGGGAGGCCGGCCTGAGCTGGCTCAGGCCGGCGGTAAGGATGCCGGGGCCCTGCCTGAGGCTATTGATTCCGTCGAAGGCTTGGTACGGGAGCAGCTTGAAGCAGTCAGTAAAGGTAACACCATTAAGTAACCGGGAGGAAATAAAAGTGCATGACAAAGATCAGGGTAATCATGAAGAAACTGTCCTGTTTCGGGTAGAAGGCGAAGAGGCTGCCAACAAAGCCAGGATGATCCTGATTAAAGTCTATCAGGCTCTTAAAGAGAAAGGATACAATCCTTTGAATCAACTGGTCGGCTACCTGCTTTCCGGGGATCCGGCCTATATCACCAGCCATCACAACGCCCGCAGCATGATCAGACAGGTTGAGCGAGACGAACTCCTCGAAGAAATGGTCGGAACTTATCTGGAACTGGCCGAAAAAAATAAACTTTAATGGAGCTCTGGTAACCAGTGCGGATACTCGGCTTAGACCCCGGTGAAAAACGTATCGGTGTCGCTGTTACCGATCCCCTGGGGATTACTGCACAGGGGATTGAGATCATTGAGTATGCCTCGCCTGATAAAGCGCTTGATAAAATAAAATCAATATGTTTAGAATACGGTGTGGAAAAAATAGTTGTCGGACTGCCGCTTCACATGAGCGGCGAGAAAGGAACTGCTGGTGAAAAAGCAGAAGAATTTGCCGAAGATTTGAGAAGAAAGCTAAACATTCCGGTGGCAATGATTGATGAAAGACTTACCTCCAGTAGGGTCGAAAAAACCTTGCTGGAAGGTGGATTACGGCGAAGAAAACGCCGGGAAGTAAGGGACAAACTGGCTGCTGTCCTGATCCTGGAGCAATATTTAACAATGCAGAAAAATGAGAACATGAAGAAGTAGAAAATTTTAAGATCAATTGGAAATGAGGTGTCAAAAGATGGACGGTAATGGTGAAGAAAGAACGGACATAGTTGTCCTGATTGACGAAGAAGGCAATGAGCACGATTTTGCCCTGGTCGATCGTTTCCAGGTTGAAATAAATGAAGATGATATTTATGAATATGCTATTTTGGTTCCGGTATTGTATCCCGATGATGGAGAAAACGGTGAAGCATTCGACTTCGAAGAAGAAGCCTATATCTTCCGTATCGATAATGATAAAGGTGAAGAAATTTTAGTTGAAGTTGAAGATGAAGAGGAATGGAATCAGATAGCTTCAATTTGGGAAGATCGGGTTGAGAATATAGAATTCGATGATGAAGAAGATATCTATTAGGGGTTTTTTTGTATTGATGGAAAGGTGTCCTTAAATGGCCAAACGTTTTTTTACAGCAGTGACTCTGCTAATAGTCCTGATACTGGTTGCAGTGGCGGCAGCGTCCTATTATTATAATAATATGTTGAAACCGGTTGACCCTGCTGCTGTCGATGTTCACAAGCTGGTAGAAATTCCTTCCGGAGCGAACACAGAGAATATTGCTGATATACTGGAAAATGAAAACCTGATTCAAAACCAGCTAATTTTCCGTATTTTTGTGCGTCGCTATAACCTGGGCCATGGTTTTATCGCGGGAAAATATAATCTCAGTCCGGCTATGAGTTTAAGTGAGATCGTATTCAAAATGCAATCAGGAGATGTTTATACCGAAACTGCCTGGTTTACCATACCGGAAGGTTATACGGTTGAACAGATTGCCGCCAGGTTGGATAACGAAGGCTTTGCTGATAAAGAAAAGGTTTTGAACCTGGCTCGTAATCCATCTGAAGAAATTCTTGAAAATTTTCCGTTTTTAAGGGAAATAGATGATCCCGACATTAATTACCTGCTGGAGGGGTATCTCTTCCCCGACACTTACGAAATCTATACTGATGCAGGAGAAGAAGAAATTATCACAATGATGCTCCGCCGCCTTGATAATCTTATTATTGAATCAAGTAAAATCCGCGCTTCTGAATTAGGGTTCACACTGCATGAAATTTTAACCATAGCTTCTATGGTTGAGAGGGAGGCTGTAGTTGATCATGAGCGCAGCCGTATTGCCGGTGTCATCTATAACCGGCTGGAAATAGGCCAGCTGCTTCAAATCGATGCGACAATTCAATATATCCTCGGTGAAACAAAAGAGTCTCTTACTTACGCAGACCTTGAAATTCCCTCGCCTTATAACACCTATCTGAATACCGGTCTTCCACCCGGACCGATAGCAGCGCCAGGAGAGCTGTCAATCGAAGCCGCGCTCTATCCCGAAGACACGGATTATTTTTATTACAATTTCAAATATGACGGTACCGGCGAACATTTTTTTTCATATACTTATGAAGAGCATTTGCGAAATGTGCGCCGGGCCGAAGAGAATATCCAATAATTTATCTGGATTATTTCAATGTGATTACTTAAAAGAGCGGGTTTAAATATGTCTGAAAAGAAGCATAATCATTATGAAGAGAAGAATTATATTTATACTCTCGGTAAATTCCTTATAAGCCAGGGAGATGAAGTCACTTCCGAAACCACGAACCGCTCAAAAAAAATGTGGGAAATATTTAAGTTTATTCTCTCCAATCGTGATAAAGTTTTATTTCCCGAGACCATTCTTGATACTATCTGGCCGGAAAGAGATTACGCTGACCCCGGTATGGTTATGCGGGCCCAGATGTTCCGTTTAAGGAAAGCCCTGAATGCAGGTGATAAGAAACCATCATTGGCTGTCAACCTGGTTTATACCCGTGGTTGCTATCACTGGGAAAACAATGCAAGCTGCTGGATCGATGTCGATGAATTTGAAAATTTTGCTGCCCGGGCTAACTCTCTCGCAGCCGAACAACCCGAAGAAGCCATTGAACTCTACCAGAAAGCAATTTATCTCTATAAAGGAGAATATTTACCTGAATCCTCTTTTAGTGAATGGATTGTTCCTTTACGTTCTCACTATCACGATCTTTACCTGGAATCTGTTTTCAAACTGGCTGATCTTTTTAAAGAAAGGCATGCTTATAAAGAGATTATCAAACTCTGCGAGCAGGCCTCAAACATAGATTATTTCGAAGAGAAAATTCACATCAGGCTTATCGAAGCTTTGATGGCGGAAGGTTTAACAACCAGGGCCAGGGCGCACTATAGCGAAGTAACATCGGCTTACTACCGGGAAATGGGTGTTAAACCATCAGATGCGATGAAAAGACTATACAGGATGATCGGTCAGGAAACAGGCAGCTATGAACTGGACCTGGATACCATTCAGGAAGGATTGAGAGGTAAAGAAAACGTCAATGGAGCTTATCTTTGTGATGTTGAGCTTTTTCGTTACTTCTACAAATTAGAACGCCTGCGCGGTGAACGAAGTGGATCATCCGACCTTCTTGGCCTGCTTACACTGGCAAAAAGTGATTATAGCATGCCGGATTCGGCAGAGTTAAAAGAGGCCATGCAGTACTTAGAGGACGCAATTATTAATTCCCTCAGAAAAGGGGATGTTGTGACCCGCTGGAATGAGGCTCAGTTCCTGTTGTTGCTGCCCGGTTTAAACAGGGAGCAGGCAGCAAAAGTTTTAGAAAGAATTGAAAGTAATTTTTTAAAAAAATACCCTCTAAAAGATCTGGTCCTGCATAAAAAATTTGAATCTATCCTGCCGCTCGAAACTGATACTCATTTCTTTGGCAATTCACTGTAAAACCCTGCCTGTTTCGTAACAGATTTATAACGGGCATTAATTATAATTAAATAGATAATATTAAATTTTAAGGTATCGATTATGAACATTAAATCAAAACAAAAACCTCCACTCACAGGCCGTGGATCTGATTTTATTATCAGGGTGAAAAGCGGCCATACCATTTCACTCCAGGGGAAAATTGAACATATCCAAAGCGGTCAGGTGCAATACTTTAATGATTTTCTTGAATTGATCCTTCTGATTCAGGCCAAACTGGATGAGAAAGGCTATCCCCAGTGCGATACAGAAATAAGGTCTTTTATTGATAACAACTAGGTTGCCAGGAGGATAAAATGGTTAATAATCCTGTTAACGATAAATCAAACAATCATGATTTAGTTTTTCATATCAGGGTTCAGTACAGGCGCAATTCGAGTATGCAGGGTTCCATTCAGTGGATGGATGGAAAGAAGAGCAGCTATTTTCGCAGTATTCTGGAACTGGGGAATCTAATTAATGAAGCCAGGGAGGAAGCGGAAGGTAAAAACTCAACCCGGGATGCAGGGTCGAAATGGGAAGATAAAAAAAGTGCTTCCTGAAAGTTTTTAATAAAGCAAAATGATCTAAAGGCTGGACAGCACAGGGGTAAAATAATCGAAATGGGAAGAAAAACAGCCTGGTATATATTACAGGTTTTTGTTTTATGCGCCTAAAAAACTGGGGAGTGGGAACTTTTGTATCTGATTCTGGTTGAGAACAAATTCATCTCTTCACGGGGAATAAAGGCGCTGCTGAATAAAAACAAGATCAACTGCGAAGTCGTGAACTGTTCTACCAGTGAAGGGTTATTGGATATCTCCAGAAAACTTTCTCCAGAGATACTGGTTATCGATTTTGACATCTTCGCCGGTAATGCAGTAGAATCAATTGTTACTCTTCGCAGGGACAACCCTGATGCCTATATCCTCGGCTTGATTAATAACGGACAGTATGAAAAATTGCAGCATGCTATCAAACTCGGCATAGATGATTACATGGTCAAGCCGCTGCAAATTAACGAATTAATCCTCAGGGTTATGATTGCCATCAGGCGTCAAATTAAGAGTTTTGGAAAACTGAAAAAAGATTTCCCTTTTGAACCCAGAGAAATTCCGACCATTTCCCAGACAAAAGTGATATATAAACCAGATCCTGAGGAGCTCATAGCTGCCGGGGAGGAACTTCATGATAAAACGCCTGCCGGGCCGGTTTTTAGTTGTTTAGAAGAAAAAGCATGCGAAACCAGTCTGGAATTGGCAGAAATAGAGATAGAAGCTGCAGTGGAATCAATATATCCGATTGTGGAAACTTCAATCGCGGAAAGCAGTTTCGATAACCCTGAATGCAATGAACAACCGGAGGCACCCATTGTATACGGCAATTGTAATAATTCAAGTGTGCCGGGAAAAGCCTCTGTCAATAAACTTGTAAGCTTAACAAAAAATGTTTTGACTTTTTCGCTGCTTCTTTTCCTGTTTGTTCTCTCATTTCTTCTAATCCATGCTAGAATAGGCGGAGGGACAACAGCTCTGGCAGGATACCGGATGCATGTAGTTTTAAGTGGAAGTATGAGCCCGGTTTTTGATCCCGGCAGCCTGGTATTTGTAAAACCTACGGACCCGGTGGGCATAAAAGAAGGTGACATCATAAGTTTTAGCAGCACAGATGACCCTGCCCGGTTCACAATACACCGTGTGGTTCAGGTTAATCATTATAATGGCTTAAGCTTAACTACTCGCGGCGATGCCAGCAGCATCAACAACTCATACCCGGTGAAACCTGACCAGGTGGCGGGAAAGGTGACAGGTTCAATCCCTTACCTGGGCCATTTATTCACTTACGCTCAGAGCGGGCAGGGTTTAATACTGTTAATTTTTATGCCCCTGATTTTGATTATGGTTTTTAAAATTCGCCGTTATTTTGGTTTTAAAGGCAAAACCAAATTAACAAAAATCCTGACAACCGAGCCTCCCGGGAAAGACCTGTTAAAATCTTTTGGGTATGGCTATCAGCTGGATGATGCAGACCCCGGTAAGGTTAAAGCGCCGGGTAGAATGTGTCATCTTCTAAAATAGAAGTTGTTTAAAGCAAACATTAAAGCAAAAATTTTACAAAATGGTTGACATTTATTTTATCCTGGTATAAACTCTTATAGTAAAATATGATATATTATGTAATCAATGTTTTAAGTTATCTATGATGTTCCTGACGATAAGGGCAAACCTGCTGAAAGGCGGGGGCGCAAAGCTAAGGGTCTAAAGCTCTTTTCAGAGCCAGGACAGCCTGGCTGCCGAAACGGGATTTTGTTTTAGCTAAGAATTAAAAATGCCGGATTCAAGCTTGCCAAGGTTCTGCTCAACCTGCAGGCTAATATAACAAACCTGACCGACAAAGGCAAACCTGTCGAAAGACAGGGACGCAAAGCTAAAGGGTCTAAGGTTCTGAAAAGAGCTAAGACAGCCTGGCCTCCGAAACGGGTTTTATTTGTTTCAACTTTGTCGGTCCCTCTGAAGGAGGGACTATTTTTATGAAAAGGAAAGTTGATTGGGCGGTAAGCGTATTTATATGTCTGGCAGTATTGCTGGTCATGCTGGGAGTTGGCTATTATCAGCTTCACGGTGAAAATGATACACCGCTCGCCGGCAGCATAGTGGAAGCTGCCCTGGGAGTGCAGGTAGAAAACTTAGAAGATGATGTTGAAGGAGAAATAAAAACTGATTTTATGCAAAAAGAAAAGCCGATCGCGGGAGAAAATGAGTTTGCGGAAACTAATACTTTATTCTCGATGGAAAAGCAGGTTCAGCCGGCAGTAAGAGAACAGTCAAAAACATCAACGCCAGTAGAAAGCAGCGGGCAGGCTGCTAACACTGCAGAAGAAAAACCTGCTGCGCCTGTTGCGGTACAGTCCAGTGTAAGCGAGCCATTTGTAAAAGAAGTGGAACAAAAAGAAGAAGAGAATAAATCTGAACAGCAGCCATTTGAAACAGAAACAGACCAACCAGCTGCTGTTCCTGTGCCTGTAGCAGAAACGAATGCATTGGAAATAAAAGTTGAAGAGGCTCCCCAAAAAGAGGCGATAGTTGCACCGGTCACTTATTCATGGGGATCTTCCGGCAGTTACACATTTCGAATGGAAGTCAAAGTGAAAAACAATGGAAGCGAAACATCGCGAAATGTGAGGGTTGCCCTGCCACTTCTTGAGAACAGGTCTCCTTACCAGACGACATCATTAAAATCTGTTAATTACAGCATAGCATCGACATCCGGGCGAGTCAGCACTTTTAACCTCGGTGATATTCCGCCGGGGGAAACCAAAACAATTGTTGCCGACTTTGATATTACTGTTCGGACTGTATCTATTAATTCGACTAATGAAACTGTGGAAAAAGCACGACAGGCCTATAGCCAGTATGCAGGTAGCGGGAACTGCCGCAACCTGGCCAGGGGTTTTATCAGCAAGTGCCGCGAAATGGGAATTGAAGCAAGAGAAGTAATCGGATTTGCCCGCCCGCAGAGAGGATCGATGACATCGGGTTCACTGCAGGGAACCCGTCACAGCTGGGCTGAGTTCTATGTCGATGGGCTTGGCTGGGTGCCTGTGGACCTGACATTTAAGTATTTTGGTTCTTTACCGCACACATCACACATTGTGGAAAGTTATAGTGACCAGTCACTTAAAGTCAATTTTACTGGGGGCAGCTTAAGCGCAAGCTGGAGCAATTTAATACTTTAAATGCATCCCTCCTTCAAATGGTTTTTGAGGTGCATTTAAGTTGGAAAAGACCCCGGTTTCCACTGCCGGGGTCAATTCCACCCCCCAAAACAGGAAATTTAAATAAGAGTTGACAAAAAATTTACATTAGTATAAACTGTAAAAACAAAAATAAAAATATAAATTCACAACGTAATAAGAGCCTTGAACAGTAGGATTAAAGGTAGTATTTAATCAATGAGCAATATACAGTACAGAGAAGAATGCCTGACCGATAATGGCAAACCTGTTGAAAAACAGGGACGCAAAGCTAGAGGGTCTAAAGCTCAGGAAAAGAGCAATGACAGCCTGGCCGGCCGAAACAGGTTATTTCAATTATTGCCGGCTGAGCATTATAAAGGAGTGATCTAAGTTGTATCTATTACTTGTTGACAACAACTTCATCTCTTCCCGGGAAATAAAAGCCATGCTGGATAAACATAATATAAACTGTGAAATAATTAATTCTTCGTCCAGCGATTCTCTGCTGGATATCGCAGAAAAAATTGCTCCGGAAATAGTAATAATTGATTTCGATTTTTATATTGATGATTCTGCAGAAATCGTAAGAAGCCTGCGCCAGTACAGCAGCGAAGCCTATATCCTGGCTTTTATTGACCCGGATCACTACGAGAAACTGCATCTGGCCATTGAAATGGGTATTGATGATTATATGGTTAAACCACTTCAGCGTGATGATGTAATGTTGCGGATCAAAATGGGGCTGCAGCGTAAAAGTATCCTTTCTGTGCAGCAGGTTGAAGAGAATAATGCCTATATTGAAAAAGATGCAATGCTCAGCGAGCTTGAGGAGGTTTTTTCCCGGGAAGCAAAATCAGATGAAGCGCCAGAAGAGCATTCTGAAAAGATGGAACTTGAGACCGATCAACCGGCTAACAACAATTTTGCAATTACCGATACTAATACTGAACAGACGCACGAGTCACAGGAATTTAAAGCAGAAGAAGATGATTTTGAAACTCTCAGCAGTCCGGCTTTATCCTTTCTTGAAGTTCAGGGTGCGGATGAAACAGCTGAAGAAGATTCAGACATCACAAGTGATGAATATGATGACCTGGAAGAGCTTTTCGGAATAGAGCCTGAAAAATACTCTTATCAAACAAATCCAATCGATTTAGGGGCAGATTCAAAAATAGAAGGTGAATCAAAGGAAGAAGATGAAGATAAACAGGAGAAGCTGTTTGCAGAACAAACTGCTGAAGAGCATGGAAGAATATCTGAATTATTTGAAGAAAAAACGGATGAGGATGACGAAATCCAACCTCTTGCTGATTTCTTTAGTGAATGGCCCGATTTGGAAGAACCTGAAGAATCTTTAGAGGAATTCTCAGCAGCAGAATTGGCGGTTTCTAGCCTGGATAAACCCGAAAAAGAATCCGGACAAGAAAAGGAACCTGAAGCTGAACCCGAGCCCGAATTGGAAAGAGAACTTGAGCACGAAATGGAGCCTGAACCGGAACCCGAACCGGAACTTGAGCTTGAATGGGAAAGAGAAGCTGAGGATGAACCGGAATTTGAGGCGGAAATAGAACCCGATCTTGAACTGGAAACGGTCCTGGAAAACGATCCTTATCTTTCTGAAGAAATCTCAGATGTAACTGACGATAAAGAGTTATTCGGTATGACGGGCGATCAAAGAAATACCGATAAGAAAACTTTTGAGGAAATATTTACTAGAAAGAATGGATTTGAAGCAAAAAAAAGCAAGTTTTCCCAAAATGAAAAGGCGGTAGTAAGCAAAGGCGGACAGAATAACAGTATTTTTCCAAAAAAAATATCGGGAATCACTCAGTTCAGACGCATCAAGTGAAGTAAAAAAACCGGTCTTAATGCTGATACCAATCGTGCCGTTTCTTCTAAATAAGCTTCGGGCGAAAAGTTTGCGAAAGTTGCCGGGATTCTGAATATCTCTTTTTTTATCAAATTGATCGCCTTAGCCATTATCTTTATTCAGACCGGTGGTAACGGTGGTGGGTAGAAAGCTAAAGGATAATTTATCATTATCGGTGCAAAATTAACTGTTTTTCGCTTAAAAAGGTATTCCGGCACTTATTCAATCGGGGTACCTTTAATATTTGTAGGTTTACCCACAGCTATTTTTGGGGTTGTGTTAAGCAGGATATTATCAATGAGTAACTGGTTATATGCAATCTTTTTTAAAATAATTGCTTTAACTTTGCTTTAAGTGGAATTTTGTGAACATTTTCTGTTATAATTGTCCTAAGTCTTGTGGTTCGGGAGGGGTAAATTATGTATTTGTTTTTAGTCGACTATAATTTTATATCTTCGGAGCAGCTTCAAAAAATGATAGGGCAGATCCTGCCCGGGGCTGATATTGTAAACTGTTTTTCTACGGATACCCTTTTGAAAATTACTGAAAAACTGATGCCTGACATAATTATAATTGATTATGATCTCGTTAAAGAAGACCAGGCCGGTCTGATTGAAAACCTGCGCATAAAAAGCAAAGGAGCCCATATACTTGCCCTTATCGATCCGGACTACTATGAAAAACTTTACTCGGCCATTGAAATTGGTGCTGTAGATGATTATATGGTCAAGCCTATCCGCAAGGAAGATTTTATGGCCCGGATATATATAGCCACCAGAAGAAAGGGCCTGGCTGTGGAAGATATTCCTAAGGCTGTTTCATACAGTGCTGATCAGGAAAGTATCAGCACAGGTTATGATCTTAAAGAAGATATGGAATCAGAGGAGATTTTTGACGAAGATGTATTTGCACGTCAGGTAGAATCTGCAATGGAAACAGAACCTCGTTCAGATCAAGAAAACCTCTTCGATGAAGATGATCTCTATGAAGAAGATGAAACCGGTATGGATGAAGTAGTCGATTACAGGAGCCCGTACGAAGAAGAAATTCATGAAGATTTAAGTCCGGAACCCGAGACTGAAAAGATCGGTTCGGAAGAGGAAAGCCGTGAATTTGACGAGGAAGGACTTATATTTGAGAAGGAAGAGCCGGTAACTGAAGCAAGCCTGGAGCCGCAGGAGGAACTGGATTTGTTCGAAAAAGGTTTTTCAGAGCCTGAGCAAAAACCAGGGGAAGAAGCAGAAGAGGTTGATCAGGATGAAGGCTTGGATTACTTTGCTTACGAAACCGGTTCAGAGAAAAAACCGGATCAAGAAAGCGCTGCGGAAGCGGAGATTCCGGCTTTAGACTTATTTGATCAGTCGCCCGCTGCCGGACCGGAAAGGGATGAATTCACCAGGCTTTTTAGCAGTGAACCCGATGAAAGGAAACCTGTTTCGGAATCAGAAGGCCTGAACGAATTTGAAGATTTGACATCTGATGAAATTGAGGAAATCAAAGATGATGATCTTAAGCCGGAAGAAGATGTCAAACCGGCTCCAGAAAAAGGGCCTGCTCATGTTAAACCGGCCGCCGAGTTTCTTGGCAAAGATGTAGATACGCCCAGGAAACTTTCAGAAACAGTGACCGATTCCCAGCCGACGGAAGATAAATATTTTGACGAACTTTTTTCAACAAAACCTTCTTCTGCCGATTTGAGCAGTGATATCGAGCTTGAAACTGATGCCGGCGAAAAAGACACTGAAAGCAATTTACCCGAGCATGCGGAAGAAAAGCGCAGGGAGTTTATCAAACGGCGGTCAGATCTTCCGGGAGAATCAGCAGATGAATTCTTATACGGTGAAAGCGAAAACCAGGAAGAAGACGCTTTTGAAACACCTTTCGATGAATTTATTAAGAATGATCAAGATACAACCGGAGTAACAAGTCGCTCAGAAAAGAAAAAATCAACCAAACGCGGGTTACGCAGATTTTTTTCCCTATTCGGGAACTTTGTTTTCGTTGTCCTGCTGCTGATGATGGCAACTCTTTCTTTTTTTCTCATTCAGAGCAGAGTTACCGGTGGTGTCCCCCAGGTTGCCGGTTACCAGATGTACATAGTGCTGAGCGGCAGTATGGCTCCTGAATTTGATACCGGGAGTCTTGCTTTCGTGCGAGAAGTTGAACCTGAAGAGGTTACAGGGGGCGACATTATTACTTATCGCAGCCAGGCCGGTTCAGATTCGTTAACTACCCATCGTGTTATTCAGGTTCAGAGCAACGAAACCATCAGTTTTATCACCAGGGGCGATTCCAACAATTTCAATGACCCCAACCCGGTGCCGGCAGAAAACGTTGTCGGTAGGGTAACCGGATCGGTGCCCTATGTGGGCTACCTTCTGAATTATGTTCAGACCCGTGAGGGCCTTATTTTATTGATATTTGTACCGGGTGTATTGATTATCGTTTATGAATTAAGCAAAATAATTAGATACATGTCCCAGGGTGAAAAAGGTAAAGGCAAAAGCAAAGGGGAAAAGCATTCTGCCCTGGCGGAAGAATAACGCAACAAACCCCCGCCTGCGTAAGATTCATAACAGACGGGGGTTCATTTATTCTGGTTACCTTATTTTATGGCTTTTATAAAGGCTTAAAGTATTTTATATCCTCTATTCCACCCTGCCGGTCGGCTTTTGGCTTGAATTTAGCTTTAACCGCCATTCCTATCCGTAACTCTTCCACTGAACACTCACCGAGGCGATGAATCAGCAAACCGTCTACTATTTTTACAGCGGCGATCAGTGAAGGGTTTTCTTTTGGCCCACCGCTTTTGGTTTTATGAACAACAGTAAAGGAAAACAGTGTGCCCTCTGAACCCACATTGACCCATTTTTCCAACCTGGCAAAGCAGCGTTCGCAGTAAATACGGGCAGGAACAAAAGTTATCCCACAATTAAGGCATGGGGTCCCATATATTTTTCCATTTTCCTTGATTTCCTCAAAAAACCGCTGCCCGGCCACACCGGC
Organism: Bacillota bacterium; assembly: GCA_051748565.1. Taxonomy (GTDB): domain Bacteria; phylum Bacillota; class Dethiobacteria; order DTU022; family DTU022; genus SKPH01. The sequence goes on from JBNJHN010000013.1 coordinate 32,693, forward strand.
GGTGTACCTGTTTTTGACCGGGAAAAACTCTAAACCGGGATTCCAGTAGCGGTTATCAATGTTTCTCTGAATCCTTTCCAGTATAGTCATGACAAAGCCTCCTTAAAGCGGTTTGAAATACCTAATATCTGTAATTGCGCCGGTCCGTTCCGATTCCGGTTTCCAGACCGCTTTTACTTTCATACCGATCCTGATCTGATCCGGTTCGATTTCGCCAAGCCTGTGCATTATACCCATACCTTCCGAAGCCCCGTCAATTTCAATTACTGCCGGCAGATGCGGACTTTCTCCCTTTTTGACCCGGCTTGCATCCCAGTTAACGTGGCAGATGGAAAAAGTGTTGATTACTCCGGTGTCCTTTACATAAACCCAGTCTCCGCTCGGTATGAAACAGAGTTCGCAGAACATGCGCGGCGGCAGCATGATCCGATTACACTGCCGGCATTTTTTGGCGATAATTTTCCCATTCTTCAATTCTGCAAGATAGCGATTTATTGCCACTCCGGTATCCCAGGCAAAGGCACAGTCCAGGCTGTCTTCGGTATAGAAAATCTTTCCCGAACGGGCATCTTCTTCTGAGAGACCTGTTCCACCGGATACTTTTATTTTCTCCTCCATCTTTAAAAACCTCCTTTAAGTCCTAAATTCCGACAACAACAACAGAACTTACCTGCATTAAATCACCCCAGGACTGGGCTACACCCAGACGCGGGTTGCCAGGAACCTGGCGCTCGCCGGCTTCTCCGCGCAGCTGCCAGAAAAGTTCAGCCACTTTCATTGTTCCGGCAGCGGCAATAGGATTACCGACTCCGAGCAGTCCACCTGATGGGCACATGGGAAGATTTCCGTCGCGGGCGAAATAACCGTCACGTAAAAGTTCAACTGTTTTTCCCCGGGGAGAAAGCTGCAGGCCCTCCATATGGTGCAGGGCTTTGTAGTCAAAGGGATCATATGGTTCAGCAATATTAATCTGTTTCGCCGGCTCCCTGATGCCGGCCATCTCGTAGGCCATACGTGCGGCAGTATCGGTATAGCGGGGGTAGTACAGGTCACGAGTTGCCCAGTAAGCGGTATCGAGTGACCAACCCACACCTTCAATCCAAACGGGCTTATCGGTAATACGCCGGGCTGCCGATTCAGATGCCAGCACCACGGCGGCGCCGCCGTCGGAAACCGGGCTTACATCAAGTCGGCTGACCGGGTAAGCCATGATTTCAGAATTTAAAACATCCTTTACTGAAACTTCATCTTTAAACTGAGAAGAGGGGTGCTTAAGACCGTTTTTTTTGTTATTTACCGCCACCAGGGCCATATCTTCTTTAGTATAGCCGTAGCGATTCATATAGCGGTTCATTTCCAGGGCAAAAATCCAGAGCAGGTTCGGTTTCAGGTCCCTCTCTGTAATCGCGTCAAATATTGTTAAAAAGAAACCCTGCGCATGGGGCATGGCGCTGGACATTTTTTCTTCACATACGACCAGGCAGATGTCAAACATACCTGAAGCAACATGATGCCATCCATGCACGATGGCGTGAACACCGGTGCCGCCGCCGACATAAACCCGCATGGTCGGTTTATTCCAGCCCCCGCATCCGTCGACCATATATTCACCGTTTTGATGCAGTCCGTCAAAAGCATCGGGAGCGGTGCCATGTGCAATACAGTCCACATCTTCCAGCCGCATTCCGCAGCTGTCAAGGGCCGTTTTTGCCGCTTCAAAAGAGAGTTCTTTGGGGGTCTCCAGGGCTCTGCGCACAAACTTGGTCAGGCCGGCTCCCACAATAGCTACTTTTCTCATTTTTCAACCCTCCGTTTCTTCTGTTCAATAAGACCGGTTACTCAGGATTACAGCAGACCCGGTTGCTGTCGGCACACCCCTCCAGGCGAAAGCGAGGCCGGTTTCCACATCCGGCAGTTGCCGTTTACCGGCTTCACCGCGCAGCTGGAGGACAACTTCCAAAACCCGCTGCAGACCGTTTGCTTCGTGCAGGTAACCGAGACCCAGGCTGCCGCCTGATATGTTTACCGGCAAGTCGCCGTTTGTTTCGAAACAGCCCATTTCAAGTAGTTTTCCTGCTTCACCCGGACCGCACAACTGCAGTGCCTCGATATGCTGTAATTCTTTATAGGAAAAGGTATCGTCAATTTCTGCAAAGTCGATTTCCTTGTAGGGAGTTTTAATGCCGGCCATGGAGTAAGCTTTCTCTGCGGCCAACCGGGCATAAACTGCGCTCCCAAAACCTTCAATCCGGGAATCGAGGTTTGGTGTATCTGTAGCCCAGCCGATACCCTCAATCCAGATTGGCCTGTCAGTGAGTTCCCCCGCCTTATCTTCAGATGCCAGCAAGAGAACGATAGCCCCATCTAAATGACCGCTTATATCCAAACTTCCAAGAGGATCACACAAAGGCGGGGCACAAAGAACATCTTCAATTGATATCTTGGCGCCGAACACGGCAAGCGGGTTAATCAGGGCGTTATACCTGTTATTAACCACAACGGCAGCGCACTGCTCTCTGCTTGTACCGCTCTCATATAGGTAACGGTTCATTTCCAGTCCGGCGATAAAATAGGGGTTCTCATTTAAGGGACGGATATAAGCGGGGTCGGTTGCATAAGCGGCGACATGCGTGTAATGCGAAAGATTGGAAACTTTGGAAAAAGCCGAAGCAGCAACCAGGTGCTGCTGACCACCCTTAATCTGCATGACCGCAGAAGCAATTCCCTGCAGGCTGTCGCCGGTAATGCTGTGCACCGGTTTGAGAACGGCGCCCAGTTGATCCGGCACATACTCATCGGTAATGCTGATTCCTTCCATAAAATCTTCTGATGATGCCACAAACGAGTCGATAGACTGGGGGTGTATGCCCCCGGCATCTTCGTAACACTTGGTTGCGGCTTCAAAGATCATCTCCCGGTAAGAGAGGTCGGTGGAAGTGGTCCGGAAGCCGGAACAACCAATGCCAACTATGGCAACTTTCTTGCTCATCGTTTCTTAATCCCTCCTTGAAAAATAAATTCAACACCCCAAATGCCTGGCGATTACGAGCCTTTGAATTTCAGAGGTGCCCTCCCCGATCTCCATCAGCTTGGCATCGCGCAGGTAGCGCTCGACGGGGTATTCCCTGGTATAGCCGTAACCTCCGAAAACTTGTACAGCTTCAAGCGCAGCTTTAACTGCTGTTTCAGATGCGAAAAGCTTGGCCATTGCAGATTGTTTGGTATAAGGCAGGCCCTGGTCCTTCAACCAGGCGGCCTGATATACGGCCAGCCTGGCCATATCGATGGCAGTGGCCATATCGGCGAGCTTGAATTGAATAGCCTGGAACTTTGAAATCGGTCTGCCAAATTGTTCGCGCTCCCTGGCGTAAGACAGGGAGGCATCGAGGCAGGCCTGGGCAATCCCTACCGACATGGCTCCGATACTGATACGGCCCCCGTCTAAAACTTCCATAAACTGCTTAAAACCCTCACCTCTCTTTCCCAGCAGAAAATTTTCCGGCAGGCGTACATCTTCCAGGATAATCTCTGCCGTATCCGATGCTTTTAAGCCCAGTTTCTCATAGGGGGCGGATACTTTATAGCCAGGGGTACTGGTTGGTACGATAAAGGAGCTGATCCCATGAACTCCCTGTCCCGGTTCTGTTACTGCTGTGATAATAGCGACGCCGGCATGGGTGGCGTTTGTAATAAAGCACTTGTTTCCGTTTATCAGCCACTCGCCGTTTTCCAGAACAGCTGTGGTTTTAGTTCCAGCGGCATCGGAGCCGGCATCCGGTTCGGTAAGTCCGAATGCTGCCAGCATTTCGCCCCGGGCACACGGGGTAACCCATTTTGTTTTCTGTTCTTCGGTTCCAAAAAGGTAAACAGGCCCGGTGCCGATTGAGCAGTGAGCGGCGTAAGTGATACCTGTAGATGCGCACGCCCTGGATATTTCCTCGACAGCGATAACGTAACCCATGTAACCGTCGCCGGTACCCCCATAGTCCTCACTGAAAGGCAGGGCAAAAAGATCCAGTTCGGCCATTTTCCTGATTATTTCATAGGGGAAACTGCTGTCCCGGTCCAGGTCGGCAGCTATGGGCGCCAGCTCATTTTGGGCAAAATTACGGACCATCTGTTGGATCATGATCTGGCTTTCGGTAAGCGAGAAATTCACTGGTCAGCCTCCTTTCCTGCAGTCTATTAAAGTATTACTAATTATGTTTGCAATGGTTGTGCCAAACAGCCCATGTTTGATGACAAACCCGAAAAGCTTTATTGACGGCCACAGCGGGTGAAATAAAGATTACTTAATCTAATCATAATGTTCACTTAAAAAGACATGTAGTGGACAGGTGTCCTCGATAGAAGACATGGGCAGTCGCCAGTCATGAAATTGGTCTATTAACAGTTTCAATCGGTTCATATTGTTTTTTTCATTGATAACAGGTATTATGCATTTAATACTCGGGCAGTTTAGAACAGGGGGAGGGGTAAATGCGTTATCCCTTATATCATGTTGATGTTTTTGCAGAAACAAAATATGCCGGAAATCAGCTGGCTGTAGTTAGAAATGCATCCGGCCTAACTGATCTGGAGATGCAGAAGATTGCAGGTGAGATGAATTACTCGGAAACTACCTTTATATTATCTGACCAGGAACGAAACGGCGGTTACGATGTACGGATCTTTTCCCTCGAAGAAGAACTGCCCTTTGCCGGTCACCCCACCCTGGGAACGGCCTATATTATTCAGCAGGAGATCATCAGGCAGGAAGTGCCTTTAATTAAATTAAACCTGAAAGCAGGCCAGATTCCAGTCAGGTTCAGCTACACCGAAGGAAAGCCGGGAACACTGTGGATGCAGCAGATTACTCCCAGTTTCGGAAGCACTTTTAATAGCGCTGATGTTGCCGGTGCATTGAATATTAATGCAGAACAAATCGATTCCCGCTTTCCTGTGCAGGAAGTTTCTACCGGCCTGCCCTTTATAATTGTCCCCCTGAAAACCCTTGATGTGGTTAGCGCCTGTAGGATTGATCATGTTGGTTACCTGCGGTTAATTGACCGGGCCGAGGCCAAATCAATTCATGTTTTTTGCCCGGAAACATATTTAGCTGAAAACCATCTCAACACCCGCATGTTTGATGATTTCCACGGTATCGCCGAAGATCCGGCAACCGGCAGTGCCAACGGCTGCCTGGCGGCCTACCTGGTAAAATACCGTTATTATGGGAATAAAGAAATCGATTTAAGGGTCGAACAGGGTTATGAAATTGGACGCCCTTCACTGCTTTTGCTGAAAGCAAAGGAAGAGGAGGGGGGCGCTATCTCCGTCTTTGTCGGCGGGAAGGTGATCATGGTTGCCCGTGGTGAGCTGATTTAACGAGAAAAAGGGACAGGCTCACAGGGCATGTCCCTTTGGATATATTTCCTTCCGGCGATATATTTTAACCGGTGGTTATTATAACCTTTCAGCTACAAGATCGCCGACCTCGGAGGTGGTGTAACCCATCTGCCCGGCATTGAGCGACTTTATTTTTCCATTACAAACATGAGCTACCGCTTTCTCGATACTGTCAGCGGCTTCAACTTCACCCAGGTAATCGAGCATCATTGCCCCGGCGCAAATTGAGGCCAAAGGATTGATTACACCTTTTCCGGTGTATTTCGGGGCGGAACCGCCAATCGGCTCAAACATGGATACCCGGCCCGGGTGAATATTCCCTCCGGCAGCAATACCCATACCGCCCTGGAGCATCGCTCCCAGGTCAGTGATAATATCTCCAAAAATGTTGTCGGTGACGATAACATCAAACCATTCAGGGTTTTTAACCATCCACATGCATATTGCATCAACATGGGCGTAGTCGCGCTCTATCTCCGGGTACTCCGGCCCCAGTTCATTAAAGGCCCTTTCCCACAAATCGAAGGCGTAGGTTAAGACATTGGTCTTACCGCACAGGGTCAGCTTCCGCCGCTTTCGCTTGTCGCGGCAGTATTCAAAGGCATAACGGAGGCAGCGCTCTACTCCGAATCGCGTGTTGACAGATTCCTGCACAGCCACTTCCTGGGGCGTACCCAGGCGCAGGAAGCCGCCAGCCCCGGCATACAGGCCTTCTGTATTTTCACGCACTACCACGAAATCTATATCTTCCGGCCCCTTATCTTTGAGAGGGGTGGAAACCCCGGGAAAAAGTTTTACCGGGCGAAGGTTAACATATAAGTCCAATTCAAAGCGAAGTTTCAGGAGCAGGCCTTTTTCGAGGATTCCCGGTTTTACCTCAGGGTGGCCAATTGCACCTAAAAAAATGGCGTCGAAAGATTTAAGCTCTTCCAGCACGCTTTCGGGCAGAACCTCCCCGGTGCGCATGTATCTTTCACCGCCCAGGTCATAATTGACTGTTTCCATTTTAAAGTTAAATTTATCCCGGGCGGCTCCTAAAACCTTCAGTCCTTCTCTAACCTGCTCCAGGCCGGTACCATCTCCCGGTAAAACAGCTATCTTATACATCCAACAAATCTCCTCCAATCAAATATTTAATATGCTACTAATAATATCCTATAATTGTTGCATTTGAAAAGTAGCAGAGATGAAAAAAACAGAAAAATAAGCTGCGGGTCTGTCTAATAGGGGTCATTTATGATAAAGTTAACCAAACGATATTGTTATCTGATTAACAAACCGGCAAAGTATCAGGAGGATGGTTTCTTGCGCAGGCTGCTAACTCCAAATCAGCACTTAAATAATATTTTTGAAATAGATACCGAAGGACTTAAATCTTTGGGAATAAAGGGTATAATTACCGACATGGATAACACCCTGGTCTCGTGGAGCGATCGCGCCGTTTACCCCCGCCTGGCTGAATGGTTTGCCGGTCTAAAGAAACAGGGGTTTAAGCTTTTTATCGTATCCAATAACAGTAAAGACCGCGGCGGAAAACTGGCCCGGGAACTCGATATCCCAGCGATCTGGTATGCAGTCAAGCCCAGCCGCCGCTCATTTCGCAGGGCTATTGAGAAGATGCAGCTTGCCCCGGAAGAGGTTGCTGTAGTCGGCGATCAGATCTTCACCGATGTCCTAGGGGGAAACCGTCTCGGATTGTATACCATCCTGGTAACTCCTATTTCCCAGAAAGAATTCATCTGGACAAGGCTGATGCGTCAGCTTGAACGCCTGGTTTTAGGTTATCCGAATGACAAATCATTGAAAAATAAAAATTAGTAAAATTTTATAATTTTGGGTATTGACAAATAATGCATGTTGTTATAAAATAAGCCAACAGTTCGTACTATACCTGACCGAAAAGGGCAACTCTGCTGAATAGCAGAGACGCAAAGCCAAGGATCATTATACTTCTTTAAGGAGTTATGACAGCCTGGCTACCGAAGCAGGTAGTTTTTATTTTTACTTGCCGGTCTCTCAATATGGAGAGACTTTTTGAGTATTAGGACTGCAAATCTACTCGTAAAGGATTAAAGCAATTTATGTATATAAATTAATAATAGTTGTATAGCAGTTAATAATATAGGAAATATTTTGGTTTAGTTAGCAGGAAATTACAAATCCTTAGAGAATAGCTTGTAGATAATGAGAGGAATAGATATTTGCAATAATATTTAGATATGTTTGAAAATGCATTTGCATAAGTTATATAATGTGGTAAAATATTGACAATATGTAAATCGTTAATCTGCCTGACTGTTTAATACA
>JBNJHN010000014.1:0-38376 GCA_051748565.1 Bacillota bacterium
TTCATATTAAGCAAAAATATTGAAAATGTATCCTATTATATCAATATTCTGGCAATCCTGTCAACGCCAGTGAGTTATTTTAAATGGATTCTTTTCAAATAGCTGGGAATAATGGATAATATCTGTTTAGAAAGAAGGCCTGAAGAAAGAAAAATAGGAGATATTCCTGATAATCCAAAAAATAACCACCGCAAAAAAAATAGACCAGATCCATACCGGCGAAATCCTGATATCGGCAGGAGTAAAGCGTCGATCAAAAGCCAGCCTGAAAACAGTAAAGACAGAATAAAAAGCAAGCGGAAGGGAAAAAACTGCAAGGGAATTACTATTCAAAGCCAGCTTGATTTTCCCGTTAAACAAGTGAATCATGGCCCTGGTACCTCCACAAGCCGGGCAAAGCATTCCGGTCAGCTGGTTAAAGAGGCATTGGTGAGGGCGGACCAGATCACGCAGTTCAGGGCTTACCAGATAAAGATAGGTCAGTGCTAAAAATAAAATGGTAAAACCAGGGAGACAGCGCATTAGCCATGTTTTCCCCGTTTTTACAGTCATATTCGACCTTAAAACCTTATTTCGCGCTCAATTGCACTAAAGATCTCAGAAAAAAATAGCTGGCCAATTATGGCGAAAATTATTCCCAGAGCCGTGGCGGCAACCCCCAGGATAATCCCTGCCAGGGCATATTTCTGCTGCTGCTGCCAGCCCAGTATTCCGCAAACCAGGGCCGTCAGGCCGAGAATCACAGATATGTAGGGGCAGCAAAAGAATAAAAGCACCCCTAATATCCCGGTAACCAGCGATACAGTACCCAGGGTATTGTTTGGCGTCTGAACGGCCACCATTTTAGTTTCGTCCACCTCAGCACCTCCGATTATTTAATGGGTTTTATCTAATTTTCTCATAAGCGTATTATTTTTTTTAAATACAGCCGGCAAAAACCAGATTCCAATGATCAAGGGTGCCTGGCCGGGCAAAGTGCCCTCGGTAATGGTTTCCCACCAGCGAGGCGGATTATTATCATTACCGCCTCCCTGACCGTTTGAACTGTCACCACCAGAGTTATTGCCATCATCAGGGGGAGTACCATTTTGATCGTCTCCACCAGGTGGAAGTTCAGGATCGTCTCCGTTTCCGGGAGGATCGTCATCCGGATCAGGTTCACCATCGCCAGGATCCCCCGGGACTCCATCATCTAGGTCTTCATCATATAGGTCATCCGGATCAGGCTCCAATAATAAATGGATATCACAGGTCATCCGCGGGGCATGCTTTTCGATAAAGTAATCAGCACGCACGGTCCCTTCCGCCATACAGCCTGTAATCGGCCGCAAACCTGAAATGGTACAAACTTCCATCCTGGTGATACCACCAGGTCGCGGAAAGTCCCTGATTTCGAGATCTTTAAAAACCTCAAGAAAAACTTCGCGCAGAAAAACTGTTGAATAACGCCATCCCTGCTGAATACCACCCATCTTGGGTTCGTCGTAACCCATCCAGAATGAAGCGACCAGGTTGGGAGTATAGGCAACAAGGTAAACATCTTTCCAGTTTTCAGTGGTCCCTGTCTTGGCGGCAACAGGACGGTCAATTTGCAGGGCCCGGCCGAGGTAGACCTTAACAAAATCCTGTAAAATATCGTTAACTATAAAAGTGGCCTGGGGGCTTAAAATCTGCCTCGGGTAACTGCGCTGTTCAAAGAGTACCGATCCGTGACGGTCTTCAATTTTTTCCACGCAATAAAGATCAACCCTGACCCCGTTATTGGCAAGCACTCCATAAGCCTGGGCCATATCAATGGCACTGACACCGTAAGTAAAACCACCGAGAGTCAGGGCCAGGTTATCAATTTCCGAAGGGTCAATGGTAGAAATACCCATGCGTTCTGCATAGCTGACTCCGACTCTTGGGCCCAGATCCTGAAAAGCACGAACTGCCGGAACATTATAGGAAAAATAGAGCGCTTCCCTCGCTGTAATCATTCCCCTGAAACGGTTATCGAAGTTTTTTGGCTGCCATCCCCGAGGCCCGGTAAAAGGGGAATCATCAAGTGTGGAACCGCCACCGGCAAGGGTGCCTTCTTCAAATGCGGGAGCGTATGTTATGATCGGCTTGATGGCCGAACCGGGCTGACGAAGAGTAGCAAAGCGCAGAACTTCGTCTACCTTTTTTTGATAATCACGTCCTCCACCCAATGCTTTAATCTTACCCGTAGTCGGATCGGCAACAACAATGGCTGCCTGGGGCTGTGGAATCCCGCCTTCTTCATCGACCAGTTCCTGCAGCTGTGCTCTTGTTAGATCGCGGCCCGGCGGCAGCTGGGCAATTTCTTCTCTAACTCTCGGCATATCAACATATATTGTAGTCGGATAAAGATCCGTTCTCTTTAAAACCTCTTCCACATGCTTTTGCAGCGGCGGTTCCAAAGTTGTGTAAATGCGCAAGCCACCGGTATATATGGCACGATAGGCTTCCGCACTGGAACCGATTGAAGGAATTTCGCTTAAAATCCGGATCAATTCATCGTGGACAACATAATCGACAAAATGCGGATAGGGGTAATCCGGACTGCGGGGCTCGGCGTATTCGATCTTTCGCTGCAGGGCATACCGGTATTGTGCCTCGGAAATGTAATCAAGCCTCTTCATACTTGAAAGCACAATGCGCATCCTGGCTTCTGTTTCCAGTTCATTATCGATGGGGTTATAAAGATTTGGAGAGCGTACTGCTCCAGCCAGGATCGCCGCTTCGGCCAGGTTTAAATCGCCCACACTTTTATCAAAATAGGTTTGTGCCGCCGCCTCCACTCCGTAAGCACCATTTCCAAAATAGATGCGGTTCAGGTACATTTCCAGGATTTCTTCTTTCCCATAGCTTCGCTCAAGCTGTATGGCGAGCCAGATTTCCTGGATCTTCCGTCTGTAGGTTGTCTCCGTGCTTAAGTAAGCATTCTGAGCCAGCTGCTGTGTAATTGTGCTTGCTCCCTGGACAATTGCTCCTGCCCTGAAGTTGGCATAAGCTGCACGCATACTGCCGACAATATCAAAACCAAAATGCCTGAAAAACCGTTCATCTTCAATGGCTATAAAAGCAAGGCGGACATGCTCCGGGACCTGGTTTAAATTAACCACAATCCGGTTCTGTTCTTCATGAAGGGCGACAATTTCATTACCACTGCTATCGTAAATATAGGATGTCTCCACCGTCGCCAGCTGAGAAGGATCGAAAGGCGGCGCTTCATTAACATAATTAACCACCACCGCAGCAGTAGCTCCGCCGGCTATAAGAGTTAAAATCACTAAAAAGATAAAGAAAACTTTTAATACAGTTCCAGTATGGCCTGGTTTTTTCTCTTTGTATCTTGCGGGTTTTTCAATTATAAGATCGATTGGAACTTTTTTATCTGCCACCCGCCAAGAACCTCCCTTACTCACATGGCATTTATAAGATAAATTACCTCTATTTGCATTAATAAATAATTAACAGAGTTTTAAGCTGCTGTCAAAGGCTGTGCAAAAAAGAGGTATACTTCCATTATTATAACACAATCAGGCAATTACCTATCACAGTATCCATCCAGGGGTAGACCGGGAAACCTGTTTTTCTCAAAAATAAAAAAGCAAACCAGGTCTGTCTCAAATATGATAATAGAGACATTGAAAAAGAACCGTAAATATCATTTTTGTTTCTTATTAATGACTATTAGAAGACATTAAAAGTTCCAACAGGATTTATTACTATTTGGCATTATTATTGCATTATTTAAAGCAAACTATCACAATTCAGGAGGGGATCTTTAAAGATGGACCGGGAAGCAGTAATCAGGGAAAGTAGTCGTATTATTGACTTTATTCTTAAAGAAAAACTAACGGATAATGAAAAAAAGATTATTGTATCAGATTCGGTAAAGAATTATTCAGAATATGTTAATCCGGCGATTCTCACTGCGCGTAAATCGGTATCTTCGGATTACTCATTTGTTGAATGGGAAGACGAGGGAGCCGTATTCAGAGATACCCAGGGTGTTGAGTTCATCGACTGCCTGGGAGGATTCGGCATCTACATGCTGGGGCACCGTAACCCAAAAGTGGTTGAAGTGGTTCAGGCACAGTTAAACCGCTACGCCCTGCACAGCCAGGAACTGGTTGAGCCCCTGCGGGGGTATTTGTCGAAACTGGTGGAAATGATTACTCCCGGTGATCTTCAATATTCTTTTATCTGCAATGGCGGTGCCGAGGCTGTGGAAATGGCTCTCAAGCTTGCCCGCCTCGCTTCAGGAAAAACATGGTTCATATCTACAGTTAATGCCTTCCATGGCAAATCAATGGGTGCAGTATCGGCAACCGGTAAAGGAGTTTACCGTCAGCCTTATATCCCATTGATACCCGGCTTTCAGCATGTAGAATATGCCGACGCTGATGCAGTGGAAAAAGCCATTAAAAACCTGATTGCGGTCGGCGAATCCGTGGCAGGAGTTATTGTAGAGCCGATCCAGGGTGAAGCGGGCATTATAGTTCCACCTCCGGATTATCTTCCGGCCTTGCGTGAAATCTGCAACCACTACGGTGTTTATCTGATTACTGATGAAATACAAACCGGGATGGGCCGTACCGGTACGATGTGGGCTGTAGAGCAGGTTGACACTGTTCCCGACATTCTGATCATGGGCAAAGCTTTCGGCGGCGGGGTAATGCCGATTACCGGTATTGTAGCAAGACCGCACCTGTGGGAAAATATGCTGGAAAACCCATGGATCCTGGGATCTCCCACCTTTGGCGGCAATCCATTAAGCTGCTCGGCGGGAATAGCTGCAATCAAGTATACAGTGGAATGGGATATCCCGCAGACTGCCGCAGAAAAAGGCAGCTACATAATGGCCAAATTAGAAAGCCTGCATAAAGATTACCCCATACTAAAAGATGTCCGGGGAAAAGGACTTTTAATCGGGATGGAATTTCCCAGCGATGAGATTGGTTTTGAACTGGCAAAAGGGTTATTTGATCAGAGAGTACTGGTAGGGGGTACTTTAAACAATGCCCGGGTAATCCGCATTGAACCGCCTGCAATAATAAGTTTTGAGCAAATTGATACTGTCTTGAATGCCCTGGAAGCGACCCTGTCTGAACTTCAGAAAAAGTACGCTTAACTGACTTTGAATTGCCCGTAATTCACATTGTTGTCCCATAAATTATCCAGAAAATAAATCTAAAGCAAGCCGGGGGAACCTGCTTCTGATGAAGCAGGTTCCCTGGTTAAAAATTCTACTGCCAACTACACCATCATTTCTTCAAAGTTATTTTTATCCATTACCTTTAACGCCCTTTCCACCTTGGCTCCCTTTTCTCCATGAAAGCGGCAATGCCTTCCTGGAAATCTTCAGTCTGCAAGAGAAACCCGAGAGCTTCCTGCTCCAGCTTTAAACCAGATTGTAAATCTACATCTATACCTTTGCTAATAACTTCCTTGATTTTTTTCAACCCAAGCGGGGGCTTTTCTGCCAATTTTACCGCAAAATCAGAGACAACACTATCCAGATTTTCCTTGCTGGAAACTTCATCGGCAAGGCCGATTTTTTTTGCTTCAGTTCCGCTTACAGTTTCACCACTGAGAATCATTCTCTTGGCCAGGGGAACACCGACCCTGCGGGGCAACCGCTGGGTTCCACCCCACCCTGGTAACAAACCGCGGCTTATTTCCGGCAAACCAAGCTCGGAAATATCTGAGGCAAAAATGAAATCGCAGGCCAGGGCAATTTCGCAACCTCCGCCGAGCGCAAAACCATTCACCATTGCAATTACAGGCTTCTCATAAACGGCAAGCATTTCCACAACCGGTTCTACCGGAGCTGTTTCCGCAAGATCCCAACCTACAGAAAAACAGTGCTTAATCTCCTGTTGACCATCCTTTTCTCTGATTCTGGGATTGCCGGCAATAACCAGGACCTTGATCTGATCATCCGAGGCAATTTCTTCCAGGGCTTCTTTCATCTCCATACCAAGGGTACTGTTAATTGCATTTAAACGCTGGGGCCGGTTAAAAGTTATGCGGGCCACATTAACATTCTTTTCGACAATAATTGTTTCATAAGTCATTTAATACACCTCTTTTCTTCTTAATACCGGGCGATACGGTATTTCAACAAACATCTGTTTATTCCTGCCGCTTACCTGCCTCTCAATACCGGCTTGATCCTGCTTTTAAGCGGTTCAGGTACGTTTTTAAATTTGAAATGGTCAACTTTCCGCACAACCGAACTGCTGACCTTTACCATCAGGGCCAGTTCCTGTGCGGTCAATCCCTGGTTCTTGCGCAGTTCTTTAACTGTTTTATTACCAAAGGTTCTAAAAAACATGGCAACCCTCAACTTTTCAAAGACCCGTATTAAAAAAGAAGCAAAAAACGAATTGCTATGAAATAGATTATAATGATAAAAGCAAACAGGGACAGACCTTTCTCAAATAGATCTATTTTTCGCTGCCGCTCCAGGCATTTCATGCATAAAGGGACTTTCTCAAAATGAAACAATGGAAAATACATTCTTTTCCAGCCATAAGTAAAAATCACCTTTATAAGAATTCATCCTGGACATACGCAAAATCCTTTAAGTCAAAAGGCCTAAATGCCAGGGGATCGCCTTCCAGGGCAGCAAGGGAAGATTCAAAGGTCGGACGGGGCCGGTTGTAAAAAACACCAAGTGGTATTTTATCGCCCCACTGTCGTGAAAGTTCAATTGCCCTTGCCCAATCCTGCGGGTCCTCTATCTCCGGGAAATAGACCCTCTCATTGTACCAGGCATAGGTGTTAACCTTATTAAAGCTTACGCATGGCTGTAAAATATCAACAAGGGCGTAACCTGGAAAATTAATTGCCTCTTTCATAGTCTCTTTCAGATGATCGGTTTCTCTAGTGTAACAGCGGGCTACAAATCCCGCCCCCATTACCAGAGCCAAAGCAAGAGGATTTAGAGCAGGCAGAGTCACACCGCTCACCTGGACACCGGTTTTCATTCCCGGATCGCTGGTTGGGCTGGCCTGTCCTTTTGTTAAACCGTAGATCTGGTTGTTATGGACAAAATGGGCAAGATTGGGGTTGCGACGGATATTGTGAACGAAATGATTACCACCTTCGCCGTAGCTGTCGCCATCACCCGTTTCGACTATAATTTTTAAATTTTTATTTGCTGCCAGTGCACCCAGAGCCGGGGGAAGAGCACGTCCGTGAAGACCATTAAAACCGTTGGCATTAATGTAATGTGGAATCTTCGCCGCTTGTCCGATACCGGAACAAATTAAGACTTCATGTGAAGAAAGTTCAAGTTCAGCCAGGGCCCCGGCCAGCGCATTTCTTATACCAAAATTACCGCACCCCGGGCACCAGGCAGTGTCTCCAATCATATAAGATTCAAGCTCAGCCATCTTTCTTAACCTCCTTTACAATTTCATGGGCCATAAAAGGTCGTCCATCGTATTTGAGTATTGAGCCTCCAACCACAAGTCCTGTTTCACGACAGATCAGTGATGCCAACTGTCCGGTAGCATTATTTTCAACACAGTAACTTCTTTCAACCACGGGGAGTAAACTTTTCAATCTCTTTTGCGGCAAAGGCCAAATATCACTGAAGTGAAGCATGGCCGTTTCAGTCCCCGAAGATGAAAGTGCATCTACTGCTTCGCGAAGGACGCCATAAGTAGATCCCCAACCTACGAGGAGAAGTTCCGGGTTGGGACTGCCATACAGGTCCGGTTCATCCATCTCTTCTGCCAGTGCTATAAATTTTCGCATCCGTTTATCAACCATAAGGCGCCTTGTCTCGGAATCCTCAATAATATTACCTTTTTCATCGTGTTCATCACTATCTACCAGGACCACTTCATTTTCAAACTGACCCGGAATAATCCTTGGAGAAATGCCGTTTTCAGTAATACGGTAACGTTTGTAGGGCTTTTCAAAACCGCCCTCTCCAGCAATAAAGCGATTATAACCAAGGCGGCTAAAATCGAATGGCTCAATAGAACGGTGTGTGTCGGCAAAATTTTGGTCCGATAAAAATAAAACCGGTATCTGATACCGATCGGCTAATTCAAATGCTTTGTTTAACCTGTAGAAAGCATCTTCATGGGAAGTTGCGCTGAGAACAGCCCGGGGGAATTCACCATGCCCGGCATGAACAACAAATCCAAGATCGCCCTGTTCGGTGCGCGTGGGTAATCCTGTAGCCGGACCGGGGCGCATCCCTACTATAAGGACCAGTGGAATTTCTGTCATCCCGGCAAGCGAAAGCCCTTCAACCATCAGGGAAAATCCGCCTCCTGAAGTTGCAGTGAGAGCTCTCACTCCTGCATATGATGCTCCCAACGCCATATTTATAGCTGCAATTTCATCCTCTGCCTGCTCAACAACCAGTGGATAATCAATGCTTTTTTCAGCCAGGTAATTCATAACGCCTGTAGAAGGAGTCATCGGGTAAGATGAATAAAAACGGCACCCGCTGGCCAGTGCAGCCATACCCAGAACCTGGTTCCCATCGATAAAAAGTTTTTTACCGTCTTCGTTTACGGGGGGCAGGTCAAAGCATGCACTGCATGAATTCAAAGCTGAGTCCATTCCTGCTTTCAGGGCATTAATATTTTTTTCAGCAAAACCTTCTTTTTCAGCAAAAGTTTCTTTTAATAATTCTTCCACGCAATCACTTTGCAGGCCGATCAAAATCAGCAGGGCTCCGACAGCCACAGTGTTGGCCATGACCTTTCCACCTGCTTCTTCAGCAAGCCTCTGCAATTCGACAGGGACTCCCCTATCCTCATCATCAGGAAGAGAAAATAACTGTGGGTCGAAAATGATCCGGCCTGAAGAATCCAGGTTTACAGAATGTTGATTGTAGGTTTCTTCATTCAGGGCCACCAATATATCAATCGCTTCGATATTTGTCCAGGGTTTACCAGCGGCTATACGCAACCTGGAAAAATTATGACCACCCCGGACACGGGACATGTAATCCTTTGTATAGATCAGACCGTAACCTTTTCTGACAAGGGCTTTCCCAAGCAAGTTCATTACTGTATCCATGCCCTGCCCGGCTGCGCCCCCGATAAGGATATTCACTTCCATCTGCAATATTCAACTCCTTTGCATTTTTCATCAGCTTATTGCTAAAACCATCTAATCCAGGCTAAAAGAATCAACCCAAAGACCACCAGGATAAAACCGCTGGCGTAGCTAAGGTAATGGGTATACTTGTTTATCATTGGAACACTTTTGGCCAGACCGGTGAAAGTTCCGGCAGCAATAAGCGGTACTCCATGCCCGATCCCATAGATAAAAAGTAACCCACTACCGTAAAACGGCTCGGCCTGGACTGCTGCATAGGTAATAATTACAGCAAGGACCGGTGTGGCACATGGTGACGCAACCAAACCAAAAAACATTCCCATCACAAGCGAACCGGCCAGGCCGGCCTTCTTTAACGGAATTCTATTTAAACCGGGCAGGTTAAAAGTCAGCGCGCCAAGCAGCTGCAGGCCCATAATAATGGCCACACCGGCAAGGATATAATACCAGACAGCATCGACCTGGCCGAAGATCCTGCCAAAATAAGCAGCAACGAACCCTAAAATTGCAAAAGTAACGGCAAGTCCGATTACAAAAGACGAGGATAGTATAAACCCCCGGTAACGAGGCCCTTCGGCGTAGCCACCGATATAACTGACCAGCAGTGGAACCATTGAAAGTATACAGGGACTTATACTGGTAACAAAGCCACCGATAAAAACAAGGGCCAGAGTAAGTAAAGACCTCTGCTCGACAACCCAGGGAATGGTTTCAGAAAAAAAAGTTTCCAAAGGTGAAGCGCTTTTACCTTCATCATTGACTCTATCCCCGATAATCGGTTCAATCAGTTGAACCATTTCCTCAAAACTAAAAGCTCCGGCTTCTTCAGCAATTATTACCCCTTTTTGATCAATAAAAAAGAATGCCGGTATATATAAAACTATAAACTCTTCCAGTAATTTTTCAGTTTCCGGATTATCCAGATCGGCAACAATAAAGACTACTTCACCGGAATAATGTACTTTTAGAGCCAAAATCACGGGCTCCATTAACACACAGGCGCTTCACCAGCGGGCATAGAATTCAAGAACAATCGGTATTTCATTCTGCCGTGCTTCTAAGAATGCTGCATAAGGATCATCCGTAGGCTTGAATTCAGCATCTGCCGCTTCTTCCGCATCCGCTTTCCCGCCTCTATCTGCAATATCCGTCTGATCTTTTTCGGCTGTAGGAAAAAGAGTCTGGTTAGTAACAATCAGGATAGAAATCACCGCAATAGTGACAATTGCCAGGATAATTAGCTTGTATTTTTTAGCCATTGTACTGCCTCCAGATATATTTAGTATCCCTTTATTATTACACTTTAATGATAACACAAAGATCATATCATTGTTAAATAAGGTATTAAGTGATAGTTTAAATGGAAAATAATAGCAGGGCCGCGTTGGATAATTTTATCAGATCGATGTGAAAGCCAAACCGTAGTTTATTCTAAAATTTTCTAATCCAAAGTGGATGACAATAACAACGGGAACACCAAAATGCATAATAAGAAAGTTAACTGCCGGAAAACGAGCAGTTCAAGGGTATAGGTAAAAGTCGCTTCAGCCTTGTTCCAACCAAACTCTTTAATCAATCCATCAGCAAAAACAGACCAGGCATAAAAGATACCCAGGCAAAAATTAATTACTGAACCGGCCAGGGTTACTTTTTCCCCTTTAGTTAACATTACTCAAAAACACCACATTTAATTATCTTTGCTGTAGAGACAGCTCATGATGTCGCGGCGGGAAACTATCCCGACTAACTTATCATTTTCATCAACAACAGGGAGCCGATTAATATTATTTTCAACCATCAATGTGGCGGCTTTTTCCACCGATTCTTCCGGCTTAACAGAAATAGCATTCTTACTCATCAACTGGCCTGCTTCCAATGACATTGCTCTCTGAAGTTCTTCAACAAACTTTTTTGGGCTGCCCAGATAGATTAATCCACCAAGTATTTCCAGGTAACCGGGGGTCTTTATCCGCGAAGCTCTCCTGATTAAATCGCCTTCGGTTACCATCCCTGCAACTTTCCCGCTTTCGTCTAAAACGGGAAGTCCGCTAATATTGTTCTCCTGAAGCAGCTTGGCGCATAATTCTACGGAATCATTGGTAGAAACGGCTATAACATCTGTGGTCATAATTTCTTCTATTCGCATTAAAAAATCCCTCCCTGGCTTGAGACAAAGCTGTTTATTGCATTCATATATTTTCCGGGATCGACAAACATGATATCGTTATGATCTGCCCCTGGAATCACTATAAGCTCCTTTTTTTCCGATCCCAGGCTTTCGAATAAATCTTTTCCCTGGCTAAAAGGGACAAGGTGATCATGCTGGCCATGTATAACCAGCGCCGGTAGATTAATTCTGCCTGTCAGGCGGCGATACTCATTTTCGAGCGGTGCCAGATCACCGGGAGAGGGGAGGCCAAGATGGTTGATTAAGCCGGCCACGCTTATAAAACCACTTTCGATTATCAGACCGCTGAGCCGATCCGGATAATGCACAGCCAGTTCCAGGGCTGAAATACTGCCCAGCGAACGACCCATAACAAACCATTCATTTTCTACACCATTTTCGGAAATATTTTCGAACACATAATCAAAAATCACCCTGGCATCATTGACCATATTCTGAAAGTTTGGATTTCCCTGGCTGGCTCCATAACCCCGGTAATCGGCAACCAGAAGGTTTATGCCTTTATCATTATACATGGGTGCGATTTCATTATAGTCGCTTACAACCTCGCCATTACCATGAAAATATAAAATCCAGGGGCTTTTTTCAACTCCCCGAAAAGCACGGCAGATAATTGAAATATCTTTCTCGACCGGGACTTCCAAATCAAAAGCGCCTTCAGGCGGCTTGCCGTGCTGACGACGTGGATAGAAAAGATACATCAAAAGCGAAGAGCTATCTATCTTGGCATAGAGATTAGGCATAACACCACCCTTTCAAAATAAAAATTGGGCTCCGCCAATTTAAAAATTAATTCTTTCTTTTACTCAAGAGCAAAATATTATTACTCCGATGAATTTCAGGTCACAGATTAGATTTTCTTTTCAATTAAGCTGCGGTTTTTTTCAAACAGGTCCTGCCCCTGTTTTAAGATTTCCTCTGTTTCAAGTTTAAAATTTTCCAGTACATTTTTATCAGAAATCAAGTTCAAATTTATCCTGACATTATAACAGGCCCCGGTTAGTCCTGCCATAGCCTGCAAATTAGCTACACCGAGGTCGGTAATAGCCGCCGGGTTACCCTTAGAAGCAACTTCGTTCACAATTGATAAAACACGCAGGCTGCCACGGGCAGTCTGTACGGGAACTTTAGCAGCATTTATAGCCGCTGCCTGAATTGCATTAATCCTTTTTGTTTTTTCTTCCATGCTGTTCCTGGGCAAACGATAGGCTTCCATGAGCTGATTAAAGGCAACCGTATCTTCATCAATTGCTTCCGCCAGCTTATTCATCAAAAAACGGGCTTCTTCACCGGAATGCTGCAGCATATCAACTATTTCGCCAAGTTTTTCCCGGTTCTGGCTGAGATTACAATACATCGAAAGCAGCCCTGCACCCTGTGCACCGGCCAGGGCGGCTACACTCCCTCCTCCAGGGGCCGGTGAAGAAGTAGCTACTTCACGAATAAATTCTTCAACAGATAACTCCTTAAGCATATCAAAAAACTCCTTCTATCCCTCGTAAAGGTTTATATTATTATAACAATGATTCTTAAATCAAGCCAGTTCCTCATGAGCATCAATACCGGAAGCAATATTTTTAATCGCTTCTTCAACTTCGGGAGCCAGCAAAGGCACTTCATGCCACTGGATAATCTCTTTAATCAATGAATTGGCTATTTCTCCAAAATCTTTGCTTCCAGCAGCCTGCCAGTTATCATAAGAATTACGATTGAAAGTCTTGGTAAAATGCATTTCGCTCCGGAAATGGTCCAGCGTATGCTGCTCGGTTATAAAATGACCGCCCGGTCCGACTTTTTCGATTACATCCAGGGCAAGGGTTTCAGGATTGACATCAACTCCCCGGAGCATATATTTTACTGCGCCGGCTCCTTCATTGCTTAAAATCAGATACTCAAGACTGCAGGCCATACCGGCACCAATATAACCAAGATCGTGAATTAAATTCCCTCCGGCCAACCCTGCCATGAGCAAACTGAAACCGGCTTCCATACCTGCCTGCTGGTCAAAGCTCTGAGCATCAGTACAACCGGCTAAAGTAAAACTGGGCAGATTATAATAATGGGCCAACTGAATTAATGAAATCCAACCCAATACACTTTGAGGGTCCCCGTAAGAGCAAACAGTCGTTATCATATTAAGTGAAGGTGTTCCTCCGCCATATACAAAAGGTGCCCCTTTTGCCTTAAGCTGATGGACAACCAGCCCGGAAAGAATTTCAGCATTGGCCAGAGCCAGGGCACCGGCAGTAGTTACAGGTCCGGTTGCCCCGCACATGACAGCCGCAGCATAAACCAGAGGGATTTGTTCAACGGCCGCAGTGAGCAGTTTCTGTAATGACCCGGCTGAATGGACGAGTGGTGAGCTGGGCTGTGAAAAATGGATAATATACGGCTTGTCAACAAGTTTTTTTCTATTTCCGGTAACCAGGGCAGCCATTTCTATAATATCAAGCAGCCCCTGTCGGTCGTGGGCATCGAAAATAATCGGCTTCGTACTGTTCAAAGTCATAGCTGCAAAATGGTGACGATCAGACCTGCTGTTCGGAACATCAGAAGCCCGGGCCACGGACATGATATAATCAATGTTCTCGAGAGCATCAGAAATTATGGAAGCATTAATTGTATCCTGTAAAACAGATCTCCGTCTCTGTCCGGTATCGATATCAATTATATAAGGGGTATCGGACCCTGGGCCGAAATAAATTCGGCCTTTCTCCAGGTTCATTGCAGGATCTCCATTCCGATTGTAAATAGTAATCTTATCGGGGGCAGTATGAAGAGCCTGTTGAACCATCCACGCAGGTATCTTGACTAAATCTCCGTTTATGTATGCACCGGCCTCTCGTAAAAGCTCTATCGCTTCCGGCTCACATATTTTTACACCGACATGTTCAAGAATATCCAGGGTAGCCAGGTGTAGCTTATCCATTTGCTCTGTGCTTAAATTGAGCAACCCCATGCATTTTTGGAAAACCTTTTTATTAATCACGGTTATTGCCTCCCATGCTGTTATGATTCTAACCAGGTATGTTCTTTCAATTAATTTGGCAATAGGTTTTTTAGTTCTATTTAACCGCTTCCTGATCCCGATCGATAATTATTTTTCTTATTTCTTTCTCAATTTCAAGAGGTAAAACTGCCGAATGTTCACTGCCAAGAATTGTTTTTATATACTCGTTTGCAGACTGCCCAAAGGTTTTACCGCCTTCGGCTTTCCAGGCATCGTAATTTTTACGATTCAGGACTTTCGGGAAATATAACTCTTTTCGAAAGTGGCTCATGGTATGCTCTTCAGCCAGATAATGGCCGCCGGGCCCGACTTTTTCAATCAAGTCCAGGGCCAGGTATTCTTCATCAACTTCGATCCCACACAGCAGGTTTTTAACTGCACCGACAGCTTCATTACAGAGAAGAAGATGCTCCAGGCAGGAAGTCATTCCCACACCCATGTAACCCAGGTTGTGGATCAGGTTGCCACCGGCCAAGCCGGCAACAACAAGGTTAAAACCTGCTTCCATCCCGGCCTGCTGATCAAATGTATGAGCATCGGTGCATCCGGCTGTTGTAAATGATGGCAGCCCGTAATACTGAGATAATCTAACCAGGGCGATACAGCCCCGGTCGCGCTCCGGCCCTCCGTAAGAACAGATTGAAGTCCCCATGTGCATCGGGGGAATACCACCTCCGTGTATAAAGGGGGCGCCCCTGGCTTTAAGTTGATGGATCACCAGGCCGGACAGGATTTCGGCATTGGCTACAACCACCGCCCCACCTGCAGTTACAGGACCGGTAGCGCCAAGCATTGGTGTTGTGGCATAAATAAGAGGAATCCTTTCTTCAGCACAGGTCAGCAATTTCTCGAGCGCCTCTCGAGAATGCACCAACGGTGAAGTTGGTTCAGCATAAAGAGCCAGACCCGGCTTATCTCTTAATCTTTCTTTTCCGCCGGCAGCCAGTGCAGCCATTGAAATTATCGACTCCAGGTTGCGACGGTTGTAACAGGTAAATAATACAGGCTTAGTTGTGTTCGTAAGCATAGCTTCGAACTGGTAAAGATCCGATGTATCAACCGGCACATCAGATATAAGGCCAAGAGACATAACAAAATCAATGTTATCAAGAGTATCTGTCAATCTTGAGGAATTGCAGACATCAGTTCTTAAAACTTTCCGGCGTTCACCGCTCTCAAGGTCAATCGTAAAAGGTACTTCCGACCCTGAGCCATAATAGATATGCCCTTTTTCCAGGATCATCACTTTCGAATCGTCGCGTGCAGTTAAGGATACAACTTTCGGAGCCGTTTGCAGGGCTTCCTGGACCATCCAGGCCGGTATCTTAGCCAGGTTGCCGGCAACCTTTGCCCCGGCAGCGGAAAGCAGGCTTAACGATTCCGGCTCAAAAACTTTTACACCCACCCTTTCCAGGATGTACAGGGTTGAATTGTGAAGGCGTTCCAGCTGATCTTCGGTCATTATATTTAGTCCGAGTGTGTTTTGGGCTGTTTTGTTTACATGCATTTTTATCTACCTCCAGCTTTAACTTAGAATATCTATAGTGCTAATGGTTATCACAAACAGGGAAGAAAGTTGTCGCCGAATATTTTTAAGCTTGCCGTCTAAGCCTATCACCACTGTTCTGCAGAAAAACTTTTCCTTCGAGCCTGAACATAAAAAGGTATATATTATTCCGTTTTCTTAATGCTATTTGTTTATCCGCTTTCAGCAAAACTGATTATCTGATCCCGGCTTAACCCGGCCAGGCCAAGTTTACTTAAGCCAAGCCCCTCCGAACGGTAATCATAGCCGGTAAGTGCTGCCGCCAGGTCAGCCATCGCAGTGGTTACCGGTGTCTTAAGGCCCACTACTTCTGCCAGCTGTTCCATGGGAATAAATGAATAACAGATATCTTCAACCAGCAGCCTTTCAATTTCTTCAATCCGGTTCCACTTTTCGGTATGCCTGTCTGAAGGGTCACCGTGCAGTTCGTAGAGGGTACTGCCTTCAAGCTCATATATAGTGCGGCAGTCGTCCGGCCAGCTCTCCGTTTCACAGTCGAAAGCAGCAGCAATTCGCATTCTTTCAAGATCATGGGCATCGGTTAGCCTGGAAGCGCACCTGGACACCTCCCCGTAAAAACGGAATTCACGGGCCCGCTCGAAGAAAAATTCAGCCCTGGGTAAAGCGATCTGAACATGAACTCCCGGGTTGCCGGGCCTGAAATTTAGCTCCAGCACATTCTTGCACGGCCTGGTCTGAGGGTAAACCTGGTGTACTGCTGCCAGGGCTTTTTCATTGCCCGCCGCCGGCCAGGCTGAAAGGTAGAGAGCCCGCTTCCAGTTGCCTATTTCAACTGCAGATGGACCGGTTTTACCACTTAAGTAAGGCATAAGCGCCATTTCAGCAAAAATATATTTCTCATAAGCGCCCGTCTTTCTAAGCAGATCCCTGAAACGAAACGAAGCCCAGTAGCCGGTTGTGATTACCACAACCTGGCCGGGTTTAAAATGGGGAGTAAGTTCTTCCAGAAAGGGACCGACCGCCATGGCGGGAACATTAATAAAAACAAGGCTGCTGCCGGCCAGGGCTTCCACAGGGTCGGCGGTAATAACATTGAGGCGAGCTAAACCTGTTTTACCGGAATAAGGCAAACCGCTCAGCTGAATTCCCCCTGCCGCCCTGATTGGATCCAGGTTTCTACTGAAATCATCTATATCATAAAGATTTACCCTGCAGCCGATCATGGCCAGATCAGCAGCCATGGCCAGTCCTCCACTGCCACTGCCGCAAATAGTTATTCCCGGTTTTTGATCTGTCATAATCTAATATCCTCCCGCTTCAGGCCAATTGAAAGGTTTCAGCCTGGCCGTAGTGATCTTTGAAATATTTTACGAGGGTAGCTTCAACATGGGAAGGCAGGCCCGGTTTGCTGTAATTACCCAGGCGGCGAAGGCAAACATCCATCGCCCGGCCTGGAAAATCCTGCGTGCCGGTAGTATTTCCTGTTTTAAATGGCTGCCTGGCATCTATGGCAGGCTGCCAGTACTCAAGGCGAAAAAAGAAAGCAGTTTCATCAGATGTCAGGTAATTCCCCCCGGGGCCGACTTTTTCAACTAAACTGGTGAGCATGGTTTCATTACTGACTTCAATACCCCTGAGCAGGCGTTTTACAGCCATTACCATACTCTCGTCAATTATAAATTTTTCATAGGATATACTCATATACGAATCCAGCACCCCGATAGCATGGGGGACATAATCAAAACCAGACATCATTGTTAAGATCAGATTCATCATTGATTCATATCCTGCCTGGACATCAACAGACTTGGCATCATTTAAAGCACCACCACCGCGAAAGGGCAGGTTGTAATATCGGGCAACCTGCTTAGCTGCCAGCTGCAGAAGAATTCCTTCCGGTGCACCGGTGGCCATATTAATATGACGCATATCAGTTACCGAAGACAAATTGCCGTAAACAACCGGGGTTCCTTCTCTGATCAGTTGAACTAAAATAATACCGGCCAGGATTTCAGCGTTATTAACTGCCAGGGTAGCGGCCAGGGTTGGAGGAGTGGTAGTTCCGGCCATACCACAGGAAGTAACACAGAGCGGCTGGTCGGACTGAGCGTAAACATAGGCCGCTTTCAAGTCACTTGTGTCATATGTTAACGGGCTTATAGGACAGATTGTTCCGAGAACCATGTTCGCTTCCAGTCCTTCATAAACTGTTTCAGCAAGATGCAAACACTCCCGGGCAACTGCTTCATTTAAGGTAAGGCCCGGAAGAGGCTTATCGGTATAGAGGGCCGAACAGATCATAGAAAAGGCCGGTAATGCATGCTGGCTAATATCGACCGGATTTGTGATCCCTGCACAGTTTAAATTAATCACGTCACTGGTCTGAACCAGCTTCGTTAATTTTAAAAAGTCATCAGTTGTTGCTTTCCGTCTCTGTCCAAAACTATCGGTTATATAGATAGAGCCCCTGGTCGCTTCCAGAGCGGGAATACCATTTCCGATAATAACATCTTTTTGCGGGTTGCGGGATTTTAAAGTAAATCCTGGTGGGCATGCCTTGAGGGCTTTTTCTACAAGCCCGGGTGGAATGTAAACCCTGTTTCTATCGAGCCTTGCCCCGTGAAACTGCATTAAAAGGCGGGCATCTTCGGAATGAAAGACCAATCCGGTTTTATCAAGTATTTCCAAGGTAGAATTATGAATATCTTCTATCTCAGATTTACCAAGCACTTCAATTTTAGCATTAATCATATTAAACAATTAAGTTTGTGCCTCCCCGATCATCTCAGCCCCGGGGTTTAACAGCCCGCGGGATGTCAGATGTCAGCTCACTTGCTATTGAATACCAAGTATAATTTTCTTTCCTTCATTGGCCGGGTTAAAACGCTGATCATGAGTTAGCCTTTCAGCTTTTCGGCGGCAAGCAAGATTGCCTCTTCTATCTGCTTATACCCGCTGCAACGGCAAAGGTTGCCTGATATTGCCATTTTAACTTCTTCAGATGACGGATCAGGATTTGCTTTAAGCAGGGCGTACGCGCTCATAACCATACCCGGGGTGCAGAAACCGCACTGGATGGCCCCTTTTTCTACAAATGCCACCTGGATGGGGTAATATTCTTCACCACTGGAAAGGCTTTCAATAGTTTCTACCCGGCAATCTTTTACCTTCCCCAGGGGCACCAGGCATGAATTAACCGGCAGCCCGTCTAAAAGAACAGTGCACGCTCCACACTCGCCCCTGCCGCAGCCGGCCTTGGTACCAAATAAATTAAACTTCTCCCTTAAAACATTAAGCAGACTTTCCGCCGGATCGACATCTATTTTAACCGGTTCATTGTTTAAAATAAAATCTACTTCCTGTTTATCCACCTCAAGCCCCTCTCTTTCTATCCAAGGCTACTTTCGCTGCTCTTCGGATAACCCTGGCAGCCAGTACACCGACCAGGTGACTTCTGTACTGCGCAGTGCAGCGCAGCAGGGAACTGCGCACTTCGACTTCGGAAACAGCCGTTTTTTCAATTCTGGTATAGGTATCTTCTGCTACAGAAGCGCCTTTAAGCATTGCTTCTACCTCCAGCAGGCGGGTCGGGGCAGGCTTAACGGGCGCCAAAACCAGACGGACATCCTGAAAAACTCCATTAGATATTTTAACCCTGGCTGCTGCATTAACTATTGGCAGGGCCAGCGCCCTGCGGGAAGCAAACCTCTCAAAGGCCGAGCCTTCATTTTCACCGCAGGCCTTGAAAATCAGCCTGACCATGATCTTCCTGCTGCAGTCAACCCTTGTACGATTAAAGCTCTCATATAACTTTTCAACTTCAAGCTCACCTGTATCTCCCTGGATGCCGGCAAAAACAGCTTTAGCCCCCAGCGCCACAAGCGCTACTGCTGCATCAGCTGCCGGTGCAGCGGTAATAACGTTGCCTCCCAGGGTTCCAAGATTCCTGATCTGGGGAGAACCTACCAGTGAACAGGCCTCTGCCAGGGCAAGAGCTTTTTCCTGCACCAGGGTGGAAGCTGCCGCCTCACTGTGCGTTACGGCAGAACCAAGGATAATGAAACCTTCTTTTTCTTCTATACTCCTTGTTTCCGGAATCCCCGTAATATCAAGGGCGCGCTCAGGCATACCCTTCAGGTAGAGGTCGGTTGCCCCGGCTATAATCCTGGCACATCCCTGGCTGTCAGATAAAAAGGCTAAAGCTTCGTTCATGCTGGCTGCTTTTAGATAGCTCACTGCTCACACTCCCATCCTGCCAGGAGCTGATATATTTTCTCTGCTGTTATTGGAAGCTCAGTTACCCATCCCCCGGCCGCATCGGCGACTGCATTGGCTATTGCCCCTAAAACGGGAACCATCACTATTTCTCCAAGTCCCTTGGAGCCGTAGGGACCTTCGGGATCATCCATTTCAATGAAGTAGTAATCAATATGGGGAACATCTATAGATGTAGGCATTTTATAATCTGCAAAGGTAGGGTTTGCCACCCTGCCACCGTCGAATAGGTAGCCCTCTAAACAGCTCATTCCAACCCCCTGCGTTACCCCGCCGTAGACCTGTCCTGCTGCTGCAATCCGGTTTACAATACGGCCGGAATCGTGAGCTGCAACAAGGCGGTGAACAGTGAGCAGGCCGGTCTCTTTATCTATCGAAACTTCTGCTCCGTGGGCGGCAAAAGAATAGGTCACAGAAATATTTCCATATCCGCTATCATCATAACTACTTTTAGCGGGCACATATTTTCCTTCCCCCGTAATGTTTAAACCGCAGGTTTTGCTGTGATAAAACCTGGCCGGTTCAGCTAGATCTGCAACCTTTTTATGTGTTCCGTCTGAAAGACCATTATCAAGACCCCTGGGAACAGAACCCATCTCTATTAACACATTATCGATTTTGTCACTTAAATCTTCAGCGGCAAGTTGCACAGCTTTACCCCCGATAGTTGTCTGGCGCATCGCCAGGGCTCCAAGTGAATGGGGGCTTGAAAGGGTATCCCTGGATTGAACGGTAATCTTTTTCGGTTCAATTCGCAGGGCCCTGGCTGCAATTAGGGCGAAAGCGGCATGTGCGCCCTGCCCGTAATCCTGTTCCCCGGTGAAAACTGTAACCCGCCCGTCAAGCTCCAGGCGGGCCAGGGCGGATGCTCCGCGGAAATTTTGATCGAATACAAGGCTGCCATTGGCATGAATCGCAGCACTCAGGCCGTAACCGCGGCCTTCCTGTTTAGCGGCCCAGCCGATTTCATCCGCTGCCTTCTGCAGGCAAAGGTCAAGGGCACAGCTTTTTATCTCAAGCCCATGAACCGTGGTGTCTCCCTGGCGGGTGCAGTTTTTCAAACGGATTTCAAGCGGATCAATGCCCAGTTTTTTTGCCGCCATATCGATCAGTGATTCGGTGGCGAAGTTTGCAGCCTGGTTTCCGTAAGCCCTGTACTGTCCCGTGGGAACCTTGTTGGTATAAATCAACCTGACCCTGGTTTTTATACTTGGAATACGGTAAACCGAATCATTGCGCTCGGAAATTGTCCTTGAAACCCAGGGGGCCTGGGCGCTGTAAGCGCCGTTATCTGTAATAATATCTGCCTCGCGGGCTAATATAGTACCATCCATGCGCAGGGCCATTTTAAGGTTTATATGCGCTGCAATCATCGGACGCCCGGCGATAAATTCTTCTTCCCGGGTCAGCTTAATTTTTACCGGCTTGCCAGTCTTGATGGCCAGGAGAGCGGAGAGAATATAAACTTTAAGATTGCCGTAAACCCTGCCGCCAAACCCACCGCCCATCACCGGGCCTACTACCCGCACCTTTGAAAGGGGCATATTCAGCACTTCTGCAACAATTGTCCTTACACTGTCCGGGGATTGGACAGCCGTATGCAGGGTAAGTCCTGTGTAGGGATCATTAATTGCAACACAGGCGATCGGTTCCAGGTAGGCAGCGTGTATAGCCGGAATACTAAAGCTGTTCTCTACTATTAGGTCTGCATCCCTGTAAGCATCCTCTACACTTCCTCTCTCCAGATCTCTTTCCCAGGCCACATTTCCCGGGTAGTTATCGTGCAGTAAGGGCGCTCCATCCTTCAATGCTTCTTCGGGTTCAAATACGGACGGCAGCTCTTCATAATCAACATTGATCGCTTTGACGGCTCTTTCTGCTGTCGTTAGGTCAACTGCCGCAACTGCCGCAACTTCATCTCCCAGGTAGCGAACCCGGCTATCTGCAAGCGGCAGTTCATCCTTTACCACTATGCCAAAAAACCTGTCCTTTACACTGCTTCCCTTTATAACCGCCCTTACTCCCGGAACAGCCTCGGCTGCCTCTGTATCTATATTTTTTATCAGGGCATGGGAATGGGGGCTGCGCACTATTTTCCCGTGCAGCATACCCGGGAAATTAAGATCTATTCCGTAAACAGCCCTGCCTGAAGCTTTAGCCCAGACCTCCGGGCTCTGGTAGGTTTCATGCTTCAGGGCTTGCCCGGTCAGCTCCTTTCTTTCCATAGTGCCAATTCCTTTTTTCGCCATAAAGATCTTCCTCTTCTCTTATCTAAAACCGACCTGTCTGTAATAGTCAGCTTTTGCTTTTTACGTAAACGGGAGCAGGCCCCTTTTTCAAATGTTTCCGACTGGGCCATAATATAGGCGATCTCACCTCGCAAAGAGTCAGAAACCGCTTCCGGTTGGTGAGATTCCATGATGACAATCACCTTTTCCCTGACCCTCTCTGCCATGCTCTTTGCCCCATCCATAAACCAGTCATCACGGCGGCGGTAAAAGAACTGGGGCCCTCGGTGTCGCCGGGAAGGTGACAAACAGTCGAGTCCCCCCGGTCACTTTTTTTGCTTGTTGTTTAATACTGCACTTCGATTTACCAGTGCTGTCAGTTCTCTTACATTTTTTAGATCTTCAAAATTCCAAACCATTTCCACCAGTTGATCAACTCTTTCAGGTGTTACCACATAAGCGGCCAGTTTACGGAATTTGTTCTCCAAATCTTTTTCGCTGTAGCGGTCTGCGCCTCTCTCAATTACTCCTGAATCAAATTTACTACCATCTTTAAGGGTAATCTCCACCGCGCTGTACATGCGCAGATCCATCTCTTTCATCTCTTTATAAAGCCTGTCAACGCCGGGATCGATCTCCACCTCTATCCGATCAAAAATGTAAATTACTTCAGGGTCAGAAAACCTCTTCTCTAAAATTTGGGCAGGGCCGAGTTCGCGGTCAAGAACCAGGCAGGCCAGGGGCCATTTAACACTAAACTGGGCTTCCTCAGTTGTCCTGGGATATCCCTGGTAGAGCACTGCTGCCTCTTCAAAGGTTTTAACCCTGATCCTTTCGATTCGAGAAGGTTCAATATGATAATCATCCAGGAGTTTTAGGGCTGCCACCCCCGCAGCATGGCCCCAGGCACAGGATGCCCACTCCTTGTGAAAAACCCAGTCCGCCACCCAGTAGGTATCGCCAATATCTGAAACCCATTCTTCATATTTCTCCATATGCAGCAGGGAAGGCAGTCCCGTATATCCATCTTTGGCAAGCAGGGCAGAGGTTATACCGTTCATCGCCCCCCACCCGATGGCATGCTTTACCATAGTCGGGTTATAAATGTCCCGCATCATGGGGGCGTTAGGAGCATGGTATTCGGCAATACCCAGTGCATGGTTAATCCGATCCGGGCTCAATCTAAGCAAATGTGAAGCAGCAGCAGCACAGCCAACAGACCCCCAGGAACCGCAGGATTGATACGTTTCATGCAAATCATGCCAGCAGCGTCCGGAACGGATTGATATTTCATAGCCCACTACCAGCGCTTCAAGCAGTTCTTTCCCTCCGACGCCTGTTTTTTCAGCTACAGCCAAAGCGGCAGGGAAAAGCTGTGCCCCCGGATGACCGCGGGTATAGATAGCATCGTCGTCGAGATCAAGGGCATTTGCAGCACAGGCATTGGCAAAAGCTGCTCCCGTTGCGGACACTCTTTTCTTCTGCAATAGTATCGTGGAATCATTGCCCCCAAAGTTTTCTACAGCAAAACAGGAAGCTATTTTACTGACCGGCGCAAGCGTGCCGACCAGGGTTACACCAAGATTATCAAGCAAGCACATCAGGGCCTTCCTTTTAACTTTTTGCGGCAATGACTCCCACTTAGTATCCCTGATAAATGATGCTATTTTATCCTCACTCTTCATATTTATACTTACTCTCCCACCCTGATCCTTGGATTTAGCAGTCCATAAAGAATATCTGCCGCCAGGTTAGAGAGGCTGTAAACAGCAACAACAATCATTGAACCGGCCTGGATAATCGGTAAATCCTGACGCTGGATGCCGTAAACCAGCAGGCGTCCCAGGCCGGGATAACCATAAACCGCCTCGGTAACAATCAGCCCTCCAAGCAGCCAGCCAATGCCCATCGCTACAATTGTAACTGTCGGCAAAAGCGAGTTACGCAGCACGTGGCGAACCAGAACCTGGCTGCCGGGCAGCCCTTTCAGTTCTGCGGCGCGGATATAGTCGGACCTGAGAACATCGATCGTCCCGGAGCGGGTCATACGGGCCACATAGCCTAACCCGGTTAAGCTGACAGTAATGGCAGGCAGGATCAGGTAAGGCAGCGATTCAATGAAGCTTGTATCAGGATCGATAGATGAATTGGCCGGGAACCAACCGGCGCCGATGGCCAGAAACGAGATCAAAAGCAGCCCGCTGACAAACTCGGGCAGACCGACAAAAGCCATGGAAATTCCCGTAATCATCTGGTCCGGCAGCTTGTCTCTTTTCAAAGCTGCAATCACCCCGAGAATAATCCCCAGGGGCACATAGATTAATAGTGCCAATCCGGCCAGCATAGCTGAATTGACCAGGCGCTGGGTGACTATCGGCCGCACGGGCAGTCTGCTGACTAAAGAATTGCCCCAATCACCACGCACAAAGTTTCCGGCCCAGTTGAGATACTGCATATGCAGTGGTTCGTTTAAGCCCAGTTCCTCACGCAGGTTGGCAATAGCCGTCTCGGTGGCAAACTGGCCCAATATCACCTGGGCCACATCACCAGGCAAAAACTGGGTGATGGAAAATATAATGATCGAGGCCAGGATAAGGGTGACAATGATAAAACCTATTCTGCGAATGAAATAAGATCCCATTATTTGCCACCTCCTCCGCTCGATTTTTTAAGCAGCCCTTCGCCCTGCAGCTCTTTTAGCTCTTCTAAGGGGATATGACAGCAGATCCTGTGACCATCTTCCATGTCCCGCCAGGGTGGTTCTTCTTTTTCACAAATCTCGCCGTACTTACGCGGGCAGCGGGTGTGAAAGCGGCAGCCCGGTGGTATGTTTGAGGGGCTTGGCACACTGCCCTTGAGCCTGATCCGGTCCTGCTTGATTTCCGGGTCCGGGATCGGGATGGCAGATAAAAGCGCTTCGGTGTAGGGGTGATAAGGCGGCACAAAAACGTCTTCGGCCGAACCGATCTCCCACAGGCGCCCCAGGTAAACTACGGCAATCCAGTCAGATACATGGCGGACAGCAGCCAGGTCATGAGAAATAAACAGGTAAGATGTTCCGGCTGAGTCCTGCAGTTCAGTTAAAAGATTCATCAGCGATGCCTGCACCGATACGTCCAGTGACGATATCGGTTCGTCACAGATCATCAGCGCCGGGTCGGCAGCAAAAGCCCGGGCAATGGCTACCCTTTGTTTTTCTCCACCGGAGAGTTCATGCGGCAGGCGCTTGATATAGTCTTCGGGTAGGCTTACTGCTTTAAAAAGGTCTTTTACTTTTTCCCGCACCTCTTTTTTGCTCATGTTGCGCAGGAGGATCAAGGGTCTGGACACACTGTCACCGGCCGGGTGCTGGGGATTAAGCGATGCATCGGGGTTCTGGAAGACCATCTGGATCTTTTTTAGTATTTCATGCGGCCTCTTTTTGACCGAATAAGCCAGCAGCTTTCCTTCCAGTTCTATCTCCCCGGAAGTGGCTTCTTCCAGGCCTGCTATGCAGCGAGCAAGGGTGGTTTTACCACAGCCTGACTCCCCAACGATCCCCATGGTAAAAGAGCTGCGCATCCGCACCGTGATATCGTCTACCGCTTTCAGTTCTGTTTTCTTTGCGCCAAAGAGCGAAGTAATTCCGGGGGTGAAGGGGAAATATTTTTTAATGTTGCGCGCTTCAAGCACAATCGCGCCCAGCTCTTCTTCGTGCTGCTCTCTTACTTCATCTTTGCGCTCAATTTTTTCTTGCAGTTGGTCAACTTTGCGGCAGGCACTGAAGTGACCTTTTACTATCTCTTTTAAAGGTGGTCTGGCTATTTCGCATTCTTTTTCCACCAGTTCGCAGCGGGGAGCAAAAATGCATCCATGGGGCAGGTCATCGGGCCGCGGAATGTAGCCCGGAATAGAGCTCAGGCTGATATCTTTTTTGCTGGCATCAACCCGGGGCACACAGCCTAAAAGGCCCCTGGTATAAGGGTGCAGTCTTTTTTTAAAGACTTCGTCAATCGTGCCTTCTTCCATGACCTCACCGGCATATAATACACCTATCTTGTCACAAAGCCTGGCTACAACTCCCAGGTTGTGGGTGATAAATAAGATTGATGTGTTGTAGTCTGCCATCAGCTCATGAATCAGGTCTAAGATAACTGCTTCAGTGGTCACATCCAGGGCTGTGGTAGGTTCGTCCATGATCATGAATTCAGGGTTGGTAGACATGGCCGTGGCAATCAGCACCCGCTGCAGCATCCCTCCCGAAAGCTGGTGGGCATACCTTTTAACTACCGATTCGGGATCGGGCATGCGCACTTTGATCAACATCTCTATGGCCCGGTCACGGGCATCTTTTTTGTTCATTTTCAGGTGGGTGCGAGCCATTTCTGCAATCTGATCCCCGATCAGCATGGAGGGGTTAATTGCCGCATTCGGATCCTGGTGAACCATTGTCACCTTTGAACCCCAGATCTTTCGCACACCTTTTCTCGGTAACTGGTAAAGGTCCGTGCCTGAGAGTTTAACGCTGCCGCTGGTGATTTTACCGTTCGCCGGCAGGTAACGTACAACTGCCCTGGCCAGGGTGGTTTTCCCTGAACCCGATTCACCAACCAGGCCGTAGATCTCCCCCGGCGCTATTTTTAAAGAAACATTGCGTACCGTGTGCAGAGGACCTTTTTCTGTTTCGTAAGTAACTGTCATGTTTTTAACATCTAATACTGCTCCATTATCCGGCATCAGATACACCTCCCGGCAACAGCATACGGCGCAGGCCATCACTCATAAAGCCTACCCCTACCACCAGCAGGGCTATAGCCCCGGCAGGGAAATAGAGAACCCACTGGGCCTGGTAAAACCAGGTCCTGGCTTCGCCAACCATTAAGCCCCAATCGGGGGAGGGCGGCTGCACACCCAGGCCTAAAAAACCCAGTGAGGCCACTAAAAAGATAGAGTAGGAAAAACGCATTGAGGCTTCTACGGCTAGGCTGGGTAAAACATTAGGAAAAATCTCTTTGTACAGTATATATATACTGGTCTCACCACGCATACGCGCTGCTTCAACAAATTGCCTGGTTTTTAATTCCAATACCACACTTCTTACTACCCTGGCCACCATGGGTATGTAAAGAAATCCTACCACCAGGATTACATTGAATCTTGAGGGGCCCAGGGCAAATAAAATAACCATGGCAAGAAGCAGCGGCGGAATAGAAAGGATTACATCCATGGCTCTCATCACCAGCTCATCAAAAAGCCCCCCCTTGTAGCCGGAAAAAAGACCTAAGAGGAGACCAAAAAAAACAGCCATGGCTGTACCCGAACCGGCCACAGTCAAAACATCACGACTGCCAACAAGAATACGGCTGTAAATATCACGACCAAACTGGTCCGTGCCAAATATGTTATCTTCTGAGGGCGGCTGCAGCCTCTCGGCCAGGTTCTGCTGAGAGTAGTGGTAGGGAGCAATCATCGGCCCAAAGGCTGCTATGAATAGAAAGATTATGACTATGGTAAAACCAATGTAGGTAGTCGGGTAGCGGCGCAGACGACTAAAAATTTTCTTCACTCCCGCTGTTCTACTTTTCTTTTTTTCTCTTTCTTTGTTAGCTGTTTCCATAGTATGCCTCCCTTCAGGATATATAATATGGGCAAAGTTCCGGCCGTATTCCGTTAACTGCCGGAACCTTGCCCAGGCGGCCTACCCCGGTAAAACCGGGATAGACTGCAGCATGGGATACAACTGTTTTTTAAAAAGTTGATTATCTTTCAAAGTATACAGGACGCAAATCCATGGCTGTCCCTAAAATACTGGTCGGTTCCATTCCTTGGAGCTCTGCACTGGCTCCCCAGAGGTTATTGATAAAGAAGGGGATGATGATCGGGCCTCGCTCTATAAAAATCTCTTGGATTTCATGATAAAGGCGGATACGTTCATCACGATCCATCTCTTTGGCTGCTGCTGCTGCCAGTTCATCAAGCTCAGGATCACACCAGTGACTTTCGTTCCACTGGGCATCACAGACATAGGCCAGGTCCAGGTAAGGCTGCGGTGAAGGTCTCGCACCCCAGTCTGTAATACCAAAGGGCACTTCAAGCCACATGTTGTCGGCACCGTAGTAAACATCCGAAGGAACAAGCTGAATTTCCACATTGACACCGATTTCTGCCATCTGTTCTTTCCAGATGGTAGCAATGGCTGGTACGGGAGAAGATTCCTGGGTGGTGATCACTATATCCAGGCCATCAGCATAACCGGCTTCGGCCAGTAAAGCTCTTGCACCATCAACATCGCGAGCAGGTTCGGGTACGTCAAGATAGAAATCTCCGAAAGCCGGGCCGATCGGTGTATCCCGGCCGGTAGTTCCCAGTCCATCCACTGCCCCGCCAAGAATTGCAGAGCGGTCGGTACCAAGCTTTAGCGCCTGGCGGACACGTACATCACTGGCCGGTCCTTCATCAGAACGCATGCGCAGTACATAAGAGGTATTTGAAGGCGCCTGCAGTACAACAATATTGGGGTCCTGTTCCAGCATGGGAATAAATTCGGTAGGCAGGTAGATCAGGTAATCAATCTGCCCGCCACGCAAAGCTTCAATCTGGGCTGAAGATTCGGAGAGGAAGATTACCTCAAGACCGTCAAGGTAAGGCAGCGGGTTACCTGCTGCGTCGTTCATCCAGTAATTGGGGTTGCGGGCAAAAACAATCCGGTCTTCCGGAGAATAGCTGGTAATGATGAACGGTCCGGTGCCATTCCAGTTTGTGGCAAAATTATCATTGTCGGCATCAGCGATGATGGCATGATAATCAAAAAGGTCGAAGAGAAAATCAGGGTTGGGATCGGCCAATTCAAATACAACCGTGTAATCATCCGGGGTGGAGATTTCAACAATATTTGAATAGAGGCCGACTGTTGCCGCTCCAACATCGGGGTCACGCAGGCGGTCAAAGGTGAACTTAACATCTCTTGATGTCATTTCTTTGCCATCGTGGAACACAACACCCTGGCGCAGGTTAAACTGCCAGAGCATGGCATTTTCATCAACCTCCCAGCTCTCAGCCAGGCTGCGACCAGGGTCGGGAACATTCTGTTCGTCGATATATACCAGGAAGTCACCCCACTGCTTACCAATCCAGTCATCGGAAACAGTAGAGAAGAAAGCGGGGTCCATGTTGGTCGGCGCATAATAGGCGCTGCGCAAAATACCGCCATGCTTTTCTGAAATTGCATCTACGGGTTGATCGTCCACAGCTGGGGTATCAGGCGCATCAGGTGCGCAGGAAACCAGCAGCATTCCGGATACTAAAACCAGTATTGCCAAAAACATTAATTTCTTTAACAATTTTATTGCCTCCTCTGTTTTTGTAGTTACTCCCTTTTTTTAACAGGGTATAAGATTCATCCATACTTTTTATTTAACTGATCAACTCCTTTCGGAAAAATAAAATAACTAATCCTATTATAATTAATGAATAGGATATTTTCCGTATTTTTTTAGTGCCCGGGACATGGCCCATATATTATCTATTTTACAATATTCGGGCAAACCGTTGCTGCTGCCCAGAATATAACCACCACCGGGAGCTATCTCTTTTATTTTTTGCCTGACCTCTGCATCAACTTCTTCCGGTGTTCCGCGGGTTAACGTGTATCGGAGATCAATATTGCCCCAAAGGCAAATCCTGTCACCGTATTTTTCTTTTACTGTCTTAATATCCATGCAGCCCGGTTCGATTGGATGCAGCCCGTTTACCCCCATATCCAGGATATCTTCCATAATTGGCATAATATTTCCGTCCATGTGGGTAATCCAGGGTACTTTACAGACATCTGAAATTTCTTTCATACCCGGAACAAAAAATTCCCTGAAAGCCTGTGGCGATATTAGCGGTCCACTATTATAGGCGATATTATCATAAGATATGATAAAATCCACCCCTGTATTATTCAACTTTTCCACTACCCTGCAATTCCAGTCAACATAACGGTCCATTACTTTTTCAATCAACCCCGGGTTTTCATATATGGCATAAGATAATGCTTCAATACCCATGGAATAATTAACTCCGCTGATCCCAAACCGGCAGATTGCATAAGTTGCCAGCCCAGCTTCGCGGTTCTCCTCGATTATCCTTTCTGCTTCACCATAAGGCAACCCGCTGACCGGATCAGGAAAAACCATCAGGTCGAGATCCCTGTTGCTTTTTATCAGTCCTTCCAGGATATAATCATGGCCGTCAACAATTTTTCTCCTGCAAAATACGGGTGCAACAAAATGGTTGATATTAATTGCATCAAAACCGATAGTCCTGGCAAACTCCAGGTCGGTAAAATTGACCCTGCCCATTAATTTCTCCCGCATTTGGTCTTCTACATAATCCGCAAAGGGAACCCGGTCCGGTTCTCCCAAATTTATTGCCTTTATTATTCGATCTCTGGAGTTCATATTTCCTACCCTTGATTAAAGCAAACTATTAATCTTTTCTACAACCGCATCGTCCGGAACATTTACTTCTTCTTTGAGCAGAGCTGCCGCCTTCTCCCGGGCCAGTTCAAATATATCCTTGCTGCCCATCTTTTCCCATGTTTCATAAATGGTCCGGTTGAATACTTTTGGCGACCATATCTCCCTGCGGAAAAATTTCATGGTATGCTCTTCCCCGAGATAATGACCAGAAGGGCCGACTGCCTCGATGGTATCAGCGCCTATAGTTTCCTTATTAATAACTGTTCCGGCCCCAATATGCCTTGCCGCACTTATAAAATCATCACACATTACCAGGAACGGCAGTGAGCCTGTTTTCCCGCCGTCAAGATAACCTACATCATGGACCAGGTTTGCACCACAGAGCTGATTAAGCAGTAATCCGATGGAAGCCTCCATACCGGCCTGGGCATCCGGAACGGGTGCATTTGTGCAGCCGGCCTCGGTAAAGTTCGGGATCCGATAATACCGGGAAAGTTCTGTCATGGCACAATAATTCATGACTGCATCCGGTGATCCGTATAACGTGGCAGTCGTACTCATCTCCATCGGGGTTGCACCGCCACCAATAATTACCGGAAATCCTTTTTTCTTTAACTGGGCGATCAGCAGACCGGATAGACTTTCCGCGTTCATTTGCACAATGGTTCCGGCCTTGGTCACCGGACAGGTGCCTCCGGCAACAACTCCAGGAGTATAAATTACCGGGATACCGTATTTGATGCAGGTAAACATTTTAGCCATGCCTTCACGGGTATGGATCAGTGGTGAGATGGGCTCATCATAAAGAATGAGAAAGGGCCGCTCTCGTAAATTATCATGTGAACCGGCTGCAGCAGCAGCCATCTCTATGATGATTTCCAGGTTATCCTCATTAAAAGAAGTAAAGATAATCGGTTTTGAGCAGTGCAGCACCTGTGAAGCAAACTGGTACAGATCACCCTTCACCGTTTCTAGATCCCTTGGGATTCCATAGCTCATACTGAAATCATAATTGGGAAGTTTATCAATCAACTTTGCCGCATTGACAACATCCTGTTTGACGGTGATCCTTCTAACACCGGTTTCAAAATCGAGATGAAAAGGAAGATCGGAACCGGCACCGTAATAAGTATTGTTAGCTTCCAAACACATTGCCGGCTTCCCTTCGCGGCTGTAGATGTTTATTCTGGAAGGGGCCAGCCTGATTGCCTCTTCAATTAACCATCCAGGTATTTTTGCCACACGATCCCTGACAATACAGCCTGCATCTTTAAGCAGCTTCAGGCATTCATCATGATCTACCCTTACCCCGACCCTTTCCAGAACAGCAATGGTGGAACTATGAATCTCTTCAAGCTGACTTTCTGTAAACCATTTTAAGCCCGGTGACATCTGTTGACTGTAGTTGGAACGATATTCTGCTATTTTATACACCTCCATTATTGCTTTTAAAAGAATAAATTCACACAAGCCTTTAATCTTCTAGCTTAGTTCTGCCTTCTAATAATAAAAACAAAAGCTTAAGTGGTATAATGCGGCTTGACGGCTCTATGATATATATTAAGAATTCAGCTTCGGTTATAAAGAAATTAATTAAAGATGGTTTAAGCCCAGCCCGATTGTTTCATGCTCATATCCTTTAATCGGTGCACCAATTGTTCCATATAGGACAACGGCAAGCCAATCACCGTCTTCACGCTGTTCTAGTGTCCGCGGACCCCTGACAACGGTAAAGGTTAAACCTACCGTGCGCAGCATATTGCCCAGACCCAGTTGACCACGGCAGATGCCTACAAAAGCATCGAGGATCGCATGATAAAGCGCATGGGTATCGCGGTAATGATCTTTGCGTATCAACTCTTCTCTCTGTGATGCAACCTCCACAGCGGCAAATATTTTTTCAGTGCTCATTGAGCCGACTTTCCCCTTGATCATTCTAAAACCATTTTTTTCGCCTGTCATTTTAATCTGGGCTTCCAGATCACCTTCAGAGAGGGCAAACATAAGTGCTGTTTTTCCAATGGACTCCATTTGATTCAGCCTCTTTCCACTCATTTAATGCTCTTATTTTATCACTAAGTAGTTGATTTAGCACGGCATAAACAACAGTTCAGCATACTTTGAATCTTAATTTAGTTAAAATCGATTTCTTTCTCCACGGCTGCAACCAGTCTGCCGCTTGCAACCATTTCAACTGCTTTTTCAATCAGGGGATATAAAATCCGGTCCTTTTCCAAGAAGTCTATTTCTTCGCGCAGAAGATTATAGGCAGCAGTTGTACCTTGGCCAAGACTCTCTGCACCACGAAAATCTACAGCCTGAGCGGCGACAAGCAGCTCAATTCCGATTACCCGGGCAACATTATCGACTACTTTGCGTGCCTTTCGGGCAGCTGTTGTTCCCATGCTGACGTGATCTTCCTGGTTGGCAGACGATGGAATAGAATCAACACTGGCAGGGTGACAGTAGATTTTATTTTCACTGGCCAGTGAAGCCGCCGTATACTGTGCAATCATCATTCCGGAATTCAAACCACCCTCCTTGATCAGGAAAGGCGGCAACCCGCTTAAAGCAGGATTAACCAGACGTTCAATCCGCCTCTCAGCAATGCTGCCCAACTCGGCAACAGATATGGCAAGAAAATCCATGGCCTGGGCTACGGGCTGACCGTGAAAATTTCCCCCGGAAAGAACTTTATTCTGATCAGGAAAAAGAAGGGGATTATCATTTGCCGAATTAATCTCAACTTCGAGAATACTATTTACATAATCGAGGGCATTGGCTGTTGCGCCATGGACCTGGGGTATACAGCGCAGACTGTAAGCATCCTGAACTTTTTGCGGATCACTGCCGATAAGCTTGCTCCCCTCGATCAAACGGCGAATCACTTTTGAACTGTTAATATGACCCCGATATGGTCTGACTCCGGCTATCAAAGGATCGAAAGCATCCGGTACAGCCAACTGCGCTTCAAGGGTCAGGGCAGCAGTGATCAGCGCTGCCTTTGTTAAGTTTAGTGCATCAAAGTATGCTAATAAGCCAATTGCCGTCAGGATCTGGGTTCCGTTAATCAGGGCCAACCCTTCTTTCTCAACAAGGGTTACCGTCTCAATCCCCGCGGAAGTCATGGCTTCCGCTCCAGGCATCCTCCTGCCCCGGTAATATGCTTCACCCTGCCCGGTCAAAACCAGGGCCAGGTGTGAAAGCGGAGCCAGATCACCGCTCGCACCCAGTGAACCCTGCTCGGGAATAACCGGAATTACCCCTTTATTTAAAACTTCGGTCAAACGCTGCAAAAGCAGAGGCCGAATACCTGAAAAACCCCTTGCCAGGGCATTTATCCTGAGGACCAGGGCAGCGCGAACCACCTCTTCAGGGAGCGGTTCTCCGATAGCGGCAGCATGGCTGGCAATCAGGTTTTTCTGCAGCTCAATAGCATCTTCCTGGGAAATGTTCACATCACTGAAACGCCCAAAGCCGGTGGTAATACCATAAACCACCGCACCTTCAACAATCAATCTTTCGAGCATAGCCCGGGACCGCTCAACCCTCTTTAAAGCCTGCGGATCGAGGATAACCGGTACATACTGCCTTGCAACCCGGACAACATCCTCCACTCTAAAACCTCCGCCGTTAATAGTCAGCGGATTACTTCTTTGTTTGCCATCCAAACTCATCACCGGTTAATACCTCCTGATAAAAAAATAAAAAAAGCACACGGGCTTAATCCCCGGTGCTCCCTCATATCTAATAACTATGAGCAGCAGGATTGAATTATTTAAGATCTGCTTTTATCTGAGTTAATATTATCCAATGCAGCCCTTATTGTCAATATAGCCATTCTTGATATATTTTAAACTTTCTGCCTGCACTTAAGGTGATTAGGATAAATCAAGAGCGGTTCTGATTTCCTCCTTGACTGCCTTACAATCTTCCCTCTTGCCGGCATTTTCCAGGACCCCCCTGCTTTCAGTGCCGCCGATCCTGCCGAGAGCCCAGGCAGAATATTTACGAACCATACCCTGAGGATCTTCCATAGCCCGGGCCAACAACTTAATTGCTGCTTCATCACCGCTGTTGCCAAGGGCAATAGCTGCATTCCGTTGGAGAAATTTCTTTTCCCACATGTATCCATAGAGGATTGGTTGAACTGTTTCATAGTAGTAAGAATTATCCATATTCAGCAAAGCTGTAGGAGCCAGCTTCGGAGCCATTTCTGCCAGATAAGCATCGGGAACCAATTTTTGTTCAAGCC
Source organism: Bacillota bacterium (assembly GCA_051748565.1). Classification (GTDB taxonomy): domain Bacteria; phylum Bacillota; class Dethiobacteria; order DTU022; family DTU022; genus SKPH01. Next base: position 35,013 of record JBNJHN010000014.1, read on the forward strand.
TTTTCTTATTCCGTGGACAGGCATCCTGGCAGATATCACAACCGTAGATCCATGAACCCATTTTCTCCCGTATATCCTGGGGAATATCCTCAGGGGCCCCTGGAAAATTGCCCGTTCCATAAGTGTTAAAGGCAATACAGCGAAGAGGATCCATTTGATAAGGTGCATAAAGGGCCCCTGTTGGGCAGGCTTTTATACAGAGGTTGCAGTCATCGGGACATAAGGAAGAAGCTTCCTTCATTTCAGGTTCAAGTTCGCCGTTCACAGCAAGCGCTGTTATGGCTACATAACTGCCCCTGCCGGGGGCATAAATAAAAGTATTGCAGCCAAAAGTACCTACACCTGCCCTGACAGCGGCCTGGCGTTCAGGCATGGCCGGCCGCACGCCCACTTCCATTCCCAATTCCTGAAGAAACTCCTTGATCAAGCCCAGTCGGCTGCCAAAAAGGCGTTTTTTGCCTGGATATAAACGAGACTGGTAAGTTTTTCCAATGCTATTGACAAGTTCAGGCGGATAAGCCTGCTTGTAATAATCGTAAAGCAAGACAACGATGGATTTTGCCGAAGGAAGTACAAAGCGCGGGTCGGCTACCTGGGCCAATTGCAACAATCTTTCGCTGACCCAGCCGTAACCGTTGCTCCTTTCTTCAAGTGCCTGCGACAACTGTGGAAAAGGATCTGCTGTAGTAAAACCGACACTGTCAAAACCGATCTCCAAGGCATATTCTCTGATTTGACGCTCCATAAATTCACCTCAAAATCAATAAATTTGATATTTCATCTTTTCTGTAAAGTATACTATAGCTTCATTTTTCATGTTTCGCTTTCACGGTAACACAACACAGCAGCTAAAGCTGTGAGAGAAAATAATAAGCAGACCAAAAATCCGTAACGATAAGCCTGCAGTGGGTAAATACGAGCTCCTTCGATTACAAGTCCATCCCAACCAAGGTCGAGGACATAACCAAAGAGCGGCTGAAGAATAGCCAATCCAAGAAATACACCGAGGTTGACCGCGGCAGTTACAGAGCCTGTATAACCGGGCGGGCTTGATTCCCTCGCCATCGGAAAGCTTAAAATTGTCGATGCCGCTCCGACTCCCAACAATATGCTCAGGCCATAGAACAACCCGAATGGCAGCATGCCTCCCGGCCAGGCTGTAAGGAGAAGCCAGAAAACCACGCTACATGTTACGAGGATTACCGCAGGAATTTTTCTCGAACCGGTCCGGTCAGAAACCCACCCGGCCATCGGGGCACCTAGCATGTAACCGAGATAAGCCAGGACCATAAAGGTTGCAGCCTGCTCCACATTGATCCCATAGACATGAACCAGGTAAGATACGCCCCAGGTACCGGAAAAAACAATAAAACCGCCGAATATACCCAGGTTCATTAAAAAAGGCATAAAAAGACGACGGTTGGAAAACACAACAGAAACTGTTTTAAATGAGAAAACCTGACTGCTTTCCGCTGCCGTATCACTTTCTACCTGGAGAATAACCTTGGAGCTGCAATCCTGTGGACGGTTGCGTACAAAATACCAGCTCAGCAGCGCAACTAATATTGTCAATAAGCCCACGAAAATAAACGAAGTCCGCCAACCGACAAGGTTAACCGATAAAGCCAGGGGCGTCGCACCCAGCAGGGCTCCGCTACCACTGATCAAAATCGCCAATCCCGACATTGTGGCAAAATCAGATGCCCTGAACCAGGCCGCCTGAAACTTGAAAATATTAATCAGGATGACTGAACCCCCAAGGCCAATCAGCAGCCGCCCAAAAAAAACCAGGCCCGCATTTGGAGAAAATCCAATAACCACAGATCCGGCAGCCATAGCCAGACCTGTTAGAAGAGCAATATATCTGGGGCCAAGGCGATCAACAAGCAAACCACCGGGAATCTGCATAATGACATACATATAAGTATAAGCAGCGGCCAGGTTGCCCAGACCCGCTCCGGTCAGCCTGAATTCGGCTGTAAGCAGGTCGGCTACCACATTAAATGAAACACGGTGAAATGACGTAATTAAATGCAGCATGACCAGGAAGGCCCACATCACCCAGCGCATTCTAATAATTGGTAACAACCCTGTGTTGTTTTTATCTTTTAAGCCCACCGCCGGATCAATCCCTATTTCTGTTTTTTATATAAAATATATTTTTTTTATTCATAAGGAGGAAGTCCCCTTCTAATCATTGAAGCGCGTCTGGCAGCAAATTTAGCTGCAATAAAGGGGCGCATTTCTGCAACAAGTATTCCAGCTAAAATCAGCAAGACCCCGCTTAGTTTCAGGGGAGTGAAAAGCTCGTCCCAGAAAAGATAAGAAAAAAGACCTGCAAAAACAGCTTCCAGCGATAGAATTAAAACAGCGTGGGTGGGCGGTGTATAGCGCTGGGCAATATTCTGGGTAACAAATGCTCCAATCGTGCAAAAAATGACCGCGTATAATATGGCGCCCCAGATCAAAGGGGGATGATAGAACATTGCCGCTCTTGGTTCGATAATAAAAGCGACCAGAAAACTGGCCAGCCCGGTAAAAGCAATCTGGGAAATGGCTAAAACAAGAGGATCGCGCCGCCTGACATGAATAGCAATCGCAATAATATGTGCGGCAAAGAAAAAAGCGCCGAGCAGCGTTAACCCGTCACCCGGGTTAAAACCGGTAACTTCGTCTGCAGATAACATATAGAGGCCTGCTGCAGCCAACCCACCGCCCAGAAATGCCCACCAGCCCGGTGAATGCCTGGTGACGAAAAAATATAGAAAAGGAACTATTACAACTGCTGTACCGGTGATAAACCCGGATTTAGCCGGAGTAGTGTACAGCAGGCCAACTGTTTGAAAAGCAAAACCGCTAAAGAGAAATAACCCGATCAACCCACCCGCTAAAAAATCGGCGGAAGATGCTTTTATTAATCTTTTCCAAAAAAAAGGCGTAAGTATTAATGCTGCTATAGAAAAACGCAAACCCAGGTACGTGAAAGGATCAATTATCTCCAGCGCTGCTTTCATGACCACAAAATTCGAACCCCAGAATAGTGCCACAAAAAAGAGGGAAATATCGGCCAGGATCATTTTTTTGCCGGTTGCGTATTCTTTCATAATCAGCCTCGCAATAATATTGCCCGGCCTGCCTGTTAAACTAGCGGCCGGGCAACATTATATTATCACATCCTAAGTTACCTGGAAAACCATGCTGCAGAATAAAAGTAAGCCGGGACTATATGATCTGGCCCAGGAAGGCCTTGGTACGTTCGTTTTTGGGATTACTGTAAAGCTCTTTAGGCGCGCCTTCCTCAACGATACGCCCTTCATCCATATAAATCATTCTATCACCAACTTCGCGGGCAAAACCCATCTCA
>JBNJHN010000015.1:0-36154 GCA_051748565.1 Bacillota bacterium
GCCGTTTTTTTCCTGTTTAAATTTGTTAATTAAAGACTTGCTTATTTTAATATCCCTGGCGATCTGATCTTTTAACTGGTCCGGTGAGGCAAACATTTTCGTATCTCTCAATTTTTCCAGGAAACAAATACGTATTTCTTTATTATAGATTGAATTATGAAAATCTAAAATATGGGTCTCGACTGATATTTCATAATGTGAGAATGTCGGGCGGGAGCCTACATTAGTCACGCCGTATAACAGATCCCCGTTAAGCTTGCTTACTGCTGTAAAGTATACTCCTTTTCCAGGCCATAGCAATCTGGGATTGGCGGCAATATTTGCAGTGGGGTAGACCATTTTCTTACCGATACCGTATCCCCTGATCACTTTGCCCTGCCTGAAAAAGTAATATCTCAGGAGATCTGCTGCTTCGTTAACTTTACCGGCCAACAACAGCGATCTGACAATTGAGCTGCTCACCTCGGCATCTTTAAATTTAAGCATAGGGCTCACTTCCACACTAAAACCCATTTCTTCTCCCCAGTAGCGCAGTGTATCGGCACTTCCGGCCCCATGCCGCCCGAACGAATAATCAGATCCGATAAAAACCTCTCTGGTATTAAGTTGCCCTTTTAGAATTCGCCGTACAAACTGTTCGGGAGATAGCGAGGCCATCTCGAAATTAAAAGGTTGGACTATCATATAATCAAGACCAAGTTCAGCCATTATTTCTGCACGATCAGCAATATCAGTCAGCAAAACCGGCGGGTTTTCAGCCTGCAGGGCAATCAATGGGTGCGGGTCGAATACCAGGGCGGCACTAAATCCTTTCCCCAGGCGGGCTCGCGATACAGCGGTTTGAATAATCGACTGGTGACCGCGGTGGACTCCGTCAAAATTACCAAGCGCCAGGTATAATGGACGATCATGACCTGGCAGGCGATCTGCGCCGTTGATCAATTCCATATTACTTACACCTTCCAAAACAGGATCAAATTCCAAGTAGTTGTTGAACCGGCATTATTTTTATTCTGCCAGATATTTGGCTGTTTTTAACCCTAAACAATTATTTACATCTACCCGTAATGCAAGAGCTTTAAATACACCACTCTGATTGTATATCCTGATCGGCAAAGGGTTTTTAATTTTCTCCAATAATTCCTGCTGTTCAATTATTAAAATTTTACCGTGCCTCAGGGCTTCAACCTGTTTCTGATCAAGTGTGAGCTCTGGAAAATGTCTCAGAGCCGAGTCCATCTTTCTGACTACCTGACCATATCTGCCCAGTCCAAGCAAAACTTTAATATCTCCGGGAGTCAGGGATTCTTCAAGCAGAAAAGGACCGACTGCCGTTCTGGTTAGTTTGGAAAGGTATGCACCACAGCCGATTACTTTTCCAATATCTGCAGCCAGTGTGCGAATATAGGTCCCCTTCGAACAGCGGATATCCAAAAGCAGTTGCGGCTCCCGCTCCAAGTTATATTCAAGCAGATCTATACTATGTACTCTAACGGTCCTGATCCTGCGAGGCACACTTTCACCCTGCCGGGCCCAATAGTACAATGGCTTTCCATGGTGTTTGACAGCCGAATAAAGAGGCGGCAGCTGTTTTATATCCCCTGTAAAACCCCTGAGTATCTCTAAAATTTCTTCACGATCAAGGAAGGGAACGTGAGCGAGATCAACAATATGGCCTGCAGCATCCTCGGTACTGCTTATTTTCCCGAGAATAATTTCAGCCCGGTAGCTTTTCGGCAGTTCAATTATATATTCCGAAAGTCGGGTGGCCCGCCCTATACATACCGGCAGAACACCGGTAGCCATTGGATCCAGGGTTCCGGTATGCCCTGCCTTAACTCCGGGTAATATTTTCCGGATTATCTGGACAATATCATGTGAAGTAATACCGCCGGACTTGTTAACAACAATTATTCCATCCACGGTGCTGCTCCTTCAAACCGGTAGCTCTTTCAACATTTTAGATGCCTCAGCGATTACTTTTTCCTTTACGGTTTCAAAGTCACCCTCCATGCGAGCGCCTGCAGCTCTTATATGACCCCCGCCGTTTAACCTTCCTGCAAGAACACTGACATCAAGAATCTTGGAACGGAAACCTACTTTTACCTCGCTGTCACCATCTACATAAAATAGAATACCGAGTTCGATACCTTCAATATTACGGGTATAGTTGACTATCCCTTCGAGATCATCTGATGTTGCTCCACTTCTTTCCTTGATATCTTTACTGAGGGTCATCACCGCCAGACTGCGCCCTTCATACATTTCCAGGCTCGAAAGCGCTTCTTTAAGCAGAATGTAAAATGAAAGAGGTCGCTCATCAAAAATCATATGCGATATTGACCCCGGGCTAATCCCGTTTTCCAATAAAGCGGCTATAACCCGGTGCGTATTGGGAGAGGTATTATCATATTTGAAAGAACCGGTATCGGTAGAAATAGCAACGTAAAGAGATTCAGAAATACTTTCATTAATCGGAACCTGAAGTTCCTGTAAAATACTAAAAACAATTTCACCGGTAGCCGCCGCATCCGAATCAATAAGATTTAATGTTCCGAAATGCTGGTTCGTCACATGATGATCGATATTAATGATATTTTTACTATTCATCACTGCTTCTTTGAATATACCCAGCCGATCCTGATCACTGCTGTCGAGTACCAGGATGGTAATTTCTGGAGCCAAAATCTCAACCTCATATCTGATCAGCTCTGCACCCTTTAAAAAACAGTATTTACGGGGTATATGGCCTGGCGTAAACAGCGTTACCTCTTTTCCTATAAGGCGCAAACCTTCCCCCATAGCTAAGAGAGATCCTATACTGTCTCCATCCGGCAGCATGTGCGAAATCAGGTAGAAAGTATCCTCTTTTTTTAACCTGTCAATTATCTCTGCTCGATCTGTCATCTTCACTTTTCTCATCTTCTTTAAGTGATTTTATAACTCTTTCAATGTGAGCTCCGTATTCAATAGAGTTGTCCAGGTAAAAATTAATATCCGGAGTATACCTCAGTCTGATCCTCTTGCCAATTTCAGTTCGTATAAAGCCCGTGGCTTTGATCAATGTTTGCAGTGTTTCTTGCTTCTCCAAATCACTGCCGAAAATACTTACATATATTGAGGCATAGCGCAAATCCCTGGAAAGCTGCACATCTGTTACACTTGTGATACCGGCTAACCTGGGGTCTTTCATCTCGCTGCCAATTATTTGACTAACATCCTTCTTTATCTGCTCAGCAACCCGCCGCACTCTGTTTTCCGACATTATTACAACCCCCCGCGTTACGTTTGATACGGCGAATGAAACAGAGATATAACTCCGGTTAGCGAGCTACCTGTTCCATAGTATAGGCTTCAATGATATCTCCCTCATGGAGATCATTAAAATTCTCGATCAGTATACCGCATTCATAGCCGGTTAATACCTCACGAACATCATCTTTAAATCGCTTAAGCGATTCTATCCGACCCTGGTCAAGGATAACAGTGCCATCCCTGATGACCCTGATCATGGCATTACGGGCAATCTTTCCCTCAATAACGTACGAACCGGCAATACTGCCTAAACGAGACACTTTGAAGAGCTGCCTGACTTCAGCCTGCCCGAGGATTACTTCTTTCATAACCGGTTTCAACATGCCGGTCACAGCATTCTTAATATCCTCAATTGCCTCATAGATAATCCGGTATAGACGCATATCAACCTGATCCTGCTCGGACAGTCTTCGGGCATTACTGTCAGGCCTTACATTAAAACCGATCACTATAGCATTTGATGCTGAAGCAAGCATAATATCTGATTCGTTAATGGCTCCGACTCCGGTATGGATAATTCTGATCTGAACTTCCTCTAAGCTCAATTTAGACAAAGCATCCTGTACAGCTTCAACCGAACCCTGAACATCTGCTTTTATGATCAGGTTTAAATCTTTTACCTCGCCCTCCTGGATCTGTTTAAAAAGATCTTCGAGGGTGACCCTTTGAACCCGTCTGCTTGCTTCTTTTAACTTAATGGCTCTCTTCTCAGCTATCGTCCTGGCAATTCGATCATCACCGACAACCTGGAACCGATCACCCGCCAGTGGTACATCATTAAGGCCGATAATCTCCACCGGTGTAGACGGCCCGGCCGATTCAACCCTCTCACCGCGATCACTCAGCATTGCCCTTACCTTACCGGCAATAGATCCACAAATGATGGGATCACCGACTCTCAGGGTGCCATCCTGTACCAGGACCGTAGCTACAGCACCTCGGCCCCGGTCAAGTTTTGCTTCAACAACCGTACCGCGCGCAGCGCGATCCGGGCTGGCCTTAAGTTCCTCTACTTCCGCTAAGAGTAAAATCATTTCTAAAAGTTCTTCAATACCGTCGCCCCTGATTGCGCTTACCGGAACAAATATAGTATCGCCACCCCACTCCTCGGAAACCAGGCCATGTTCGGAAAGCTGCTGTTTGACCCGATCAGGGTTGGCATCGGGTTTATCAATCTTGTTAATAGCGACCAGTATGGGAACCTGGGCTGCCTTGACATGATTGATAGCTTCAACAGTCTGAGGCATCACGCCATCATCGGCAGCTACAACCAGGACAGCTATGTCCGTTATCTGGGCTCCCCTGGCCCGCATCGCCGTAAATGCCTCGTGGCCGGGGGTATCTAAAAAAACTATTTTTTTATCGTTAACTTTAACCTGGTAAGCACCAATATGCTGGGTAATGCCGCCGACTTCTCCGGCGGTTACTTTGGCACTTCGAATCGTGTCCAGAAGCGAAGTTTTTCCGTGATCAACATGTCCGAGAACAGTAACCACCGGCTTTCGTAAAACCTCTTTTTTACCGTCGGCATCATCCAACGCCAGAAGTTCTTCTTCGACCGGATCCTCGATGTAGTCAACTTCAAACCCGTACTCTTCTGCCAGCACCTCTACAGATTCCGGAGTCAGCGGTTGATTCAAATTGGCCATCACACCCATATCCATTAAATAAGCAATTAAATCAGTTGGAGCTGCTTCAAAATGTCCTGCCAACTCAGCGATTGTTACCTGCCCCTCCAGCCTGAGTTTCGGTTTTTTCGCTTTAAGAGCGGCCGCCCTTTTTTCCTCCTGGATTGCTTTTCGCGCCTTTCGGCTGGGAATTGCTTTTTCCTCATCAACAGGTTTTCCTTTTTTACGTGATGAAACCGGGGCGGGCTTTTTCTTTTCAGGTTCCTGCTCTTTAGCTTTTTCTTTATCTTTTGTAGCCTCTTTTGGCGGTTTGCCTCCCGCCTGCCCGGTTAAGATAGCCATAACCTTTTTTGCCTGATCATCAGATAAAGTACTCATATGGTTATTCACACTGATATCCATACTTTCCATTACTTCAATCAGTTTTTTACTGGTTGTACCCAGCTCTTTTGCTAATTCATAAACTCTGACCTTGCTCATTTAGAACACCTCCATAAGGTAAGCCCTCCCTGTTAAGATCATTCAGCTTTCGGTTGATTTGACAATAACTTATTCAAATCAGTAATCAGATCCGGAGACACCGGCATTTGCAGGTTTTTCTCCAAACGCTTACCTTTGATCGCTTTTTTCAGGCAGGATTCCATTGGACAGATATAAGCGCCCCGGCCCGGTTTTTTGCCGGTCAGATCCAGTGTAATCTTTTCTTCAGGGGTCCTTACAATCCGAACCAGCTCTTTTTTCGGCTTCGTCTCCTGGCAGCCGATACAGACACGTAAAGGTATCTTGCGCTTTTTAAGCATCTTCCTTTGAATCCTCCTCAGGTTCTGTTTCTTCGTCAGAACCATCTTCCAGCAACGGATTCACTTCAGAACCGCTGGTTACCTCTGCAGTTTCAGTTGTATCAGCATTGTCAACTGCTTCGATTTCACTGTTAACTTTATCCTCATCAGAAAGGCCTATTGCAGAAAGGCTTTTCTCAGCATATTGAGTCTCACTGGATATATCTATTTTCCAACCGGTAATTCTGGCTGCCAGGCGGGCATTCTGACCTTCTTTACCAATAGCCAGTGAAAGCTGGCTGTCTGGAACAATCACTGTTGCTGTTTTACTATCCGCATCAAGAATTACAGATGAAACTTTCGCCGGGCTTAATGCATTGGCGATATATTCCTCCGATTCTTCGCTCCACTTGACGATATCTATTTTTTCCCCTTTAAGCTCGTTGCTGATAGCCTGGACCCGGCTCCCCTTCGGTCCAACACAGGCACCCACAGGATCAATATCCTTATTATTCGATATAACAGCCAGCTTAGAACGATGTCCGGCTTCTCTCGCTGCAGCCTTAACTTCCACAATTCCCTCGTAAATCTCCGGGACTTCCATCTCAAACAACCTTTTCAAAAAACCGGTATGAGTCCTGGTAACAATGATCTGTGGTCCTTTTGTTGTTTTTTTAACATCGAGAATAAATGTTTTAACCCGCTCCCCCTGGCGGTAACGTTCATGAGGTATCTGCTCATCCACAGGCAGTACAGCCTCAGTCCGTCCCAGGTCAATAATAACATTCCTCTGTTCAAAACGACGCACCAGGCCGGTTATAACTTCTTCAGTCCTATCTACAAAACTTTCATAAATCAACTCTCTTTCCGCTTCTCTGATCCTCTGAATAACTACCTGTTTGGCAGTCTGTGCTGCTATTCTGCCAAATTCACGAGGAGTCACTTCCATTTCCAAAAGATCACCGACCTGGCAGTGCGGATCATAGACACGTGCTTCATAAAGGCTCACTTCCTGCTGTTCCGACTCGACTTCTTCCACAACTTTTAACTGGGAAAATACTTTTATTTCTCCCGTTTCCCGATCTAAAGTAACCCGGACTGCCGGAGCAGATTGAAAATTTCTTTTATAAGCTGATACGAGAGCCACTTCGAGCGCATCAAAAAGAACCTCTTTACTTATCCCTTTTTCTTTTTCTAAAGAATCCAAAGCTGCAAATAGCTCCTTATTCATCTGGTCTTACTCATCCTCCTTTCCATATGGCTTATAAACCCTTTTTTTTCTTCGTTTCTGTATACCTTAGATTAGCCTTCTTAATTAAATCATATGATATTTTCACTTCACTGCCGTCATCTCTTGTTACTGTAATAAATTGATCGTCCGCACTTTTCAGGATCCCGCTGAACTTGCTGCTGCCTCCGATCGGCTCGGATGTTATAACCCTTACTTTTTCACCCAGAAAACGGATAAAGTGCTTTGTCTTGGTCAACGGCCTGTCAAATCCAGGTGAAGATACCTCAAGCGTATAGGCATGGGGAATAGGATCAAGGTCGTCCAGTATATCGGACACAACCCCGCTTATTAATTCACAATGAGAAATTGTTATACCATCATCATGATCTATGTAAAGATTCAAACGACCCTGTTTGCCGGCAATATAATCAAGATGCACCAGTTCAAAACCTTTGCTTTCAATCAACGGCTCAATCAACTCAATTAATTTTTGCCTGGTTTCCTCGCGGTTCAAAACAGCTCTCCTAACTGCTATTTCCCCTTATTAACATGAAAGAGTGGGAACTCCCCACCCTTGTAAAAAACCATTTCACCTCAATTAATTTATCATAAATAAGCTCATAAAGCAAGACTATGGATACCCGGGTCTATTATTTTGATCTTGAGTCAATCCTGAGCACATACTTAAGTATTTCCCAGTACATTTTCCCCCTGGCCAAAATACCCTTCCAAAAACCGAGTTTTTCTTCCTTCATTACATGGGAAAGATCAGGCAGCTGAACTTCTGCAGCTTCAATATTATTTTCTTCCACATACTGATGCAGGGCAACCTCTATTCCAAAACGGGAAAGATCGAGATCAGAAATATTTTCCAATAATTCTCTTTTTAAAGCCCTTTGCCCTGACAAAAAAGGCGCCATCTTCTGGGCAAAATCGGTAGCTGCTCTTCCTTTTTCAAATAGTCCAACCGACATCAGTGCTTCGCCCTTTATAACCGGATTAAGCAGCGATTCAACATGACCCGGGTTCAGCCCGATCAGGTCGGCATCCAGAATCAGGACTATCTCTTCGCTGCAGCGTTCCAACCCGGCCTTGACTGCTCCACCTTTGCCCCTGTTTTCGAGGAGATCGATGACTGTAACATTATCAAATGCCGAAGCAGCTTCAACCGTTCCATCTTCTGAACCGTCACTGACAACGATAATATTACTGACAAGGGAAGAACTTATCAAGGCATCCAGTACGCCTGCAATGGTTTTCTCTTCGTTATAGGCCGGTATTATTGCAGCTATTTCCATTACTTTCGCTCCCCTTTTTGTTCTGCTCATTAGCTGAAAGCAAGTTAAGCTCTTCAACCAGGGCTTCCAGCAAATTATCAAACTTAACTGTTTTAATAACTTTGCCGCGGCGAAATAAAATCCCCTGCTTCTTTCCGGCCGAAATTCCCAGGTCAGCTTCCTTCGCCTCACCGGGCCCATTGACTGCACAACCCATTACAGCAACTTTAAGGGGTGCGCTGTATTTTTTGAGGATATTTTCGACCTCTTTAACCAGTGGTATCAGGTCAATTTCACAGCGGCCACAGGTCGGGCATGAAATCAGCTCCGGTTCATAATCTCTAAGTCCGAGAGATTGAACAATCTGGCGGGCTATTCTTACTTCTTCAACCGGCGAAGCAGTGAGCGATACGCGCAGAGTATCACCAATTCCATCTGCTAAAAGCGTGCCAATACCGATAGCATTTTTGATCGTCCCCGCTTCGATCGGTCCGGCTCCGGTAACACCGATATGGAGAGGGTAAGAACTGGATTCAGAAAATAACCGGTAAGCTTTTATAGTAGTATAGACATCTGAAGCCTTAAGGGAAACGACGATATTATTAAACCCAATTGCTTCGAGCGGGGCAAGGTATCCGATCGCCGATTCAACAAGGGCTGAAGAAGTAGCTCCGCTGTGTTTTTGTAAAATCTTTTTATCGAGGGATCCTGCATTAACGCCAATCCTGATCGGGGCATTAAAGCTTTCAGCTTTCCTGGCCAGTTCGATCAACTTGTTACGGCCGCCCATATTACCCGGATTAATCCTGACTTTCGCCGCACCGTTTTCCAGAGAACGATGTGCCAACCGAATATCAAAATGAATATCTGCTATAACCGGTACCGGACTTTGCAGGACAATCGCTTTGAGAGCCTCTGCAGCGGCCATATCAGGCACTGCAACCCTCACAAGCTCGCACCCAGCGTCAACAAGTCTGTTAATCTGCTCCAGGGTTGCCCGGGTATCTTCAGTTCGTGTATTGGTCATCGATTGTATCACAACCGGCGCATCGCCACCGATAGCTATACTTCCGACCTGAACTGCCCTTGTTTTTTTCCTCTCAATCATATCCAATTGGCAGCACCCCTTAATTACTGGGCACAATCACCCAGCGCAGAACATCCTGGTAGGTAATAAATAATATCAGCATGATCAGGAGTGCAAAACCGATAAAGTGGATAAATCCTTCCTTTTCGGGATCAATACGCTTTCCGCGAATCGCTTCAACCAGCAGAAAAAATAACCTTCCTCCATCCAATGCCGGAATCGGAAGCAGGTTCATAATCCCCAGGCTAATACTGATCAGGGCAGTCAGCAGGAGCAGGTTGACAAATCCCGTCTGGGCGACCTCTCCGATCACAAAGATGATTCCTACCGGGCCGGCGACATCGAGCGGTGCCTGCCCCGTCACCACCTGGTATATCGAATATATAACTGCCCCAAACCGCTCAAGGCTGAAACGCAGGGAAGAAATAAAACTAAACATTTTGATCTCCGGACCGATTCCAATCATACCGCGATTTCCTTCCGGACCAACTTCCGTAACAACAGCCAGCTCCCTGATAGCCCCATCGCGTTCAATAATCAATTGAATCTCCTGATTTGGCTTTGCAGAAATAAGCGTCAGGACATCATCCCATGTCTCAACAGGATTACTGTCTATAGCTGTAACAATATCGCCGGCTTCAAGGCCAATTGCCTCAGCCGGGGAATCTTCAACGATGTAACCGATTCTGGAGCTTTCCGTATTTGGCACCCCGACAATAAAGAAGAAAATGATAAAGAAAACGACAATAGCCAGAACCAGATTCATAGTTGCACCGGCCAGCAGAACTGCAGCCCTGCTTAGAAGAGGCTGCTGAGGGAAACTATCCGGCTCAGAGGCCTCCTCCGGATTTTCACCGAGCAAACGGCAAAACCCCCCCAGTGGAATTGCCCGTAAAGAATAGTCAATATTATTTTTCGTCCAGCCGATTAATTTCGGCCCAAACCCAATTGCCAGTTCTAACACCTTAATACCTGTCAAACGGGCTACAATATAATGGCCCATTTCGTGGACCAGAATCAGCAGGCCAAAGACAAATATTGATGCAATAGCTGTTTGCATTTAAATCACCCTTCCTGTCAGATCATCTATAAATTCGGCTGCTTTCAGGCGGGACCAGGCATTAACTTCTATAATATCATTAATACCGGGTCTCTTAATAATGGCATGGTTTTTTATCACACCATCTATTATCAGCGGGATTTGCGTAAACTTTATTGAACCGCTTAAGAAATTTTCTACAGCAACTTCATTAACAGCACTTAACACGGCCGGCATTGTTCCTCCGCTGCGGGCTGCGCTGTAGGCCAGTTCAAGACAGGGAAAACTATCCCGATCCGGTTTTCCAAGCTTAAGTGATTCCCCAAATGGATTATATCTTTGCACCCGGCTTGCTTTTCGCTCCGGATATGTAAGAGCGTACTGGATTGGCAGTTTCATGTCCGGACGACCCAGATGAGCTATAATTGATCCGTCTATATATTCTACCATAGCGTGAATAATACTTCTTTGATCAATAATAACTTCAATTTGATCAAGGTCTAAATCAAAGAGCCATTTTGCTTCAATCACTTCCAACCCCTTATTCATCAAAGTTGCCGAATCAATAGTGATCTTTTTACCCATTTGCCAGTTTGGATGCTTTAATGCCATTTCAGGGGTTGCCTTGTCCAGTTGGCCTTTATCCCAGCCATAAAAAGGCCCTCCGGAAGCCGTTATAAATATCCGATTAATTTCTTTAACCGAACCGGATGAGCCAAGGCACTGCCAGATTGCAGAATGTTCACTGTCAACAGGGAGGATTCTCTCTCTGTCAAGCAAGCCCAGCCTGTCGAGAATTTCTCCGCCAATAACCAGTGACTCTTTATTGGATAAAGCAATCATTTTGCCCTCTTTAAGAGCGGCAACCAGAGGTTCAAATCCACTGAAACCAACCTGGGCCATGACAACAAGTTCAGCATTCTGCCAGGTAGCGGCAGCCAGCTGGCCCTCCTGCCCGGCTTGAACAAGGCAATCTTCAGAACTGATCATTTCCGATAACCTTGCGGCAGCTTCTATATCACTGAGTGCGGCCATTTCAGGCTTATACCGCTTCACCTGTTCAGAAAGCATTTCACAGTTGCTTCCGGCAGTAAGAGCGACTACCCTGTATTCCGGACCAAGTGAATCGATAACCTCCAGGGTTTGTCTGCCAATTGAACCTGTTGAGCCCAGTATAGCAATTCTCTTCAAAATTACACACCCTTAGTTCAAACTCATAATCAAGAAAAAGTAATAAGCAAAAGGGGCAGCCAGCAGCAAGCTGTCAAACCGGTCCAGAATACCGCCGTGGCCCGGTATAATACCGCCGGAGTCTTTAACATTCATTTGTCTTTTAAAAGCTGACTCGAGCAGATCTCCCAGCTGTGCAAAAACTGATATGCCCAGGGCCAGAATGATAACCTGCCCCAGATTAAGTGGTATCAGGCCTGGTATTAAAATTGCGACAGAAAAGAAAATAGCCATTGTAAATCCGATACCGGCCAAAGAACCCTCCACCGATTTTTTAGGACTTATATGAGGGGCAAACTTGCGCAGCCCCCATTTTACTCCCACAAAATAGGCTGCCGTATCGTGAATCCAAACTCCGACCAGCAGCAGATAGGTATAAAAAGCTCCGTCCGGCAGCATCCGCAGTAAAAGCAGGTATCCGAACATTCCGCCCAGGTAGACAACCCCCCATAGTGACAGTGCAGCTCCTGTAATACTAACTTTTTCCATGTTGGACAGCGCAGAAACAAAAAGAAGAAAAAATGTCAGCATGGCCAGCGGATAGATTAATTCAAGCTGATTGAAAAATATAATTACAATAAACAGGCTGACACTGATAAAACTAAATGCGGACGGAGCATTGTAACCCTGTCCTTTTAAAATGCTGCTAAATTCATATGTTCCAAGGTTTGCTAACAACAGCAGGAACAAAGCGTACCAGGGGCCGCCTAAGTAAACTGAACCGATTACAATTGGTATCCCGATCAAAGCAGATAGAATCCGCAAATTAAGCATCAATTTTCACCCTGCCTCATTCAGATCATTTTCAAAATATCATAATAGACAGCTATACTTTTCCAAATCTGCGTTTACGCTTCTGAAATTCATATACAGCTTCCATCAGGTGGACCTTTGTAAAATCAGGCCAGTAAACATCTGTAAACCAGAGTTCACTGTAAGCCAGTTGCCAGAGCAAAAAATTGCTGATCCTCATTTCACCACTGGTTCGGATCAGAAGATCAGGATCAGGAATTTCAGCCGTATACAGGTACCGGGAAAAACAGTCTTCATTTATTTTGCCTTTTATTCTGCCGGCAGCAAGTTCCTCCGCCACTTTATTGACAGCCATTAATATTTCTGACCGTGACCCGTAATTAAGAGCAAAATTGAGAATCATACCGGTATTGTGTTTAGTTGCTTCCGCACCATCATTTACTGCTTTTTGGACCTTACGGGGCAGTTTTTTGCTGTCACCAATCAACCTTACCCGGACATTGTTGCGAATTAATTCCGGAAGTTCGGTCTGAAAATATTTTTCCGGCAGGCTCATCAGGTAATTAACCTCTCGCACCGGCCTCTGCCAGTTTTCTGTGGAAAAAGCAAACAGCGTCAAAATTCCAATTCCCAGTTCGCTGCTGTTTCTTACTGTTGAGCGGACTGTTTCCACACCCTGACGGTGTCCCTCATGCCGGGGCAATCCTTTTTCAGCAGCCCAGCGGCCGTTACCATCCATGATAATTGCCACATGATGCGGTAAATTACCTGGGTTGATTATTTTTTTTAGTTCCTGCTCTCTTTCATTCATCTTTCATGCAAACCCCGCCGTCTAAAAATAAATAACAGCTCTCCCTTTATTTCCAAGAGAGAGCCGACTCTTGTTAATCATTTATCATATTTCTATACTTCCATCATTTCTTTTTCTTTTTGAGCCAGGATCTCATCGATCTCTGCAATTTTCTGATTGGTCATTTCCTGGATGCTATCCTGAGCCCGCCTGTGTTCATCTTCAGAAATTTTACTCTCTTTTTCCATTTGTTTAACACTGTCATTTGCATCACGCCGAATATTGCGAATGCCGACCCGGCTTTCTTCAGCTTTTTTTCGTAAAAATTTAACGAGCTCCAGGCGCCGCTCTTCTGTTAACTGGGGAATTGACAGCCTGATCACACTACCGTCATTATTAGGTGTCAAACCCAGATCGGATTTAAGGATCGCTTTTTCAATCTCACCCATGGCCTGCTTATCCCATGGTTGAATTACAAGCAGGCGCGATTCGGGAGCCGTTATTCCGGCAAGCTGATTTAAAGGTGTAGCTGTTCCGTAATAATCGACTTCGATCCGGTCCAGCAAGGCCGGTGTCGCCCGTCCTGCGCGCAAAGTGGCAAGTTCGCGCTGGAAAGCATTTATAACCTTGTCCATTCTCTCTTCAGCTTCAGCATAAATATCTTCTAACATAAATCACCCACCCCCAATTAGAGTCCCGATTTTTTCTCCCATTATTACTTTTTTGATATTCCCTAAATTCAAACCGAAAACAATCAGTTTAATCTTGTTATCCATACAGAGGGACGCTGCTGTCGAATCCATTACACCCAATCCCTGGTTGATAACTTCAATGTAATTTAGTTCGGTATATCGGTGGGCGTCGGGGTTTTTAAGGGGGTCATCATTATACACAGCATCTACCTTGCCCTTTGCCAGTAAAATCACTTCAGCTTCTAATTCCGCTGCCCGCAGGGCTGCCGTTGTATCCGTGGAGAAATAGGGATTACCGGTTCCACCGGCAAAAATTACTACACGTCCTTTTTCCAGGTGCCTCAGGGCACGCCGCCTGATATAAGGTTCTGCGACCTTCTGCATTTCCAGAGCTGTCTGAACCCGGGTATCCACTTCCTGGCGTTCCAGGGCATCCTGCAGGGCTAAGGCATTGATTACAGTTGCCAGCATCCCCATATAATCTGCAGTCGCCCGGTCCATTCCTTTTTTCCCCGCCTGGGCTCCCCGCCAGATATTGCCGCCTCCGACAACAACGGCTACTTCCACTTTGTATTCTATAACTTCTTTGATCTGTGCAGCTATGCTCTCGATCACTTTCTGATCAATACCGAAACCCTGTTCGCCTGCCAGGGCTTCGCCGCTCAATTTAAGAACTACCCGGTTGTATGCAGGTCTAGCCAACAATGCACCTCCCGTTTATTTATTAATTCGACAAAAATTCACAGACAACCTTCAATACGATAACTTAGTTTAAAAAAAGAACACTTTGCAGTGTTCTCTTAATCCGGCTAGCCGCAGCAACATGAAGTATCGGTATCCAGGGCTTCTCCAATCTCAAACCGACTAAAACGCCTGATGACAATATTTTCACCAATCCTGGCGATCAGGTTGGTCAGCAGTTCTCTTATATTCATATCTTCATCTTTAATATAAGTCTGCTCCATTAAGCAATTATCACGATAAAATTTTTCCAGGCGACCCTCGACAATTTTTTCAATAACCTTTTCCGGTTTTCCATCATTTAAAGCCTGTGCTTTGATAATCTGGCGTTCTTTTTCAAGAATTTTTTCCGGAACTTCTTCCTTATCGAGGTAAAGAGGGTTTGTTGCCGCCACCTGAAGACAGATGTTTCGGACAAATTCACGAAATTCATCATTTCGTGCTACGAAGTCGGTTTCGCAATTAACTTCCACCAGGACACCTATTTTCCCACCGAGGTGAATATAGGAATCGATAATCCCTTGATTTGCAGCGCGCTGCGATCTGCGGGCAGCAGCTGACAAACCTTTTTCCCTGAGGACATCAACGGCCTTTTCTTCGTTTCCGCCGGTTTCCTGAAGGGCTTTCTTGCAATCCATCATTCCAGCGCCAGTTTTCTCGCGCAGCGCTTTAACTACTTTAGCATCGATATGCAACTATCTCCACTCCTTGTACAATTTTCAATTGCTTTTTGTTCTTAATCTTCCAGTTCATCATCACTGCCTGCATCAACGGTAATTTCTTTTTCAGTAACTTCTTCTTCCTCTATATCTGCTGAGACTTGTTCCTTTTCTTCAGCTGTTTCCCCTACTGTTTCCTCAGCAGAGTGTGTTTCGGCAGCAGGCTCGGCAGTTTCTTCGAAGAAGACTTCAGTTTCAATTTGCATAACCTCTTTTTCTGAATCTGCTTCCACACCTTCAGATTCCTCTGATGCTTCGATAATCTGTTTACCTTCGAGCACTGCATCAGCCATGACCGAAGTGATCAGTTTGACAGCCCTTATGGCATCATCGTTTCCTGGAATCAGGTAGTCAATCTCATCGGGATCGCAGTTCGTATCCACGATTGCGATAACCGGTATATCGAGTTTCCTTGCTTCAGCTACCGCGATTTTTTCTTTCCGGGGATCAACCACGTAAACTGCATCGGGTAGTTTTTTCATGTTACGGATACCACTTAAGAACTTAAGCAGCCTTTCTTTCTCATTTATCAGTGTAAGGACTTCTTTTTTTGTCAGGCGTTCAAAAGTGCCGTCCACTTCCATCTGCTCCAACTTTACCATACGGTCGATACGCTTACGGATGGTGTTAAAGTTGGTTAACATCCCTCCGAGCCAGCGGTGATTTACATAGTGGGCTCCACTTCTTTCCGCTTCAAAGCGGATTGATTCCTGGGCCTGCTTTTTGGTCCCCACAAAAATAATGCTGCCTCCATCGGCAACCAGGTCACGCACAAAGTTATAGGCCGTATCCATCAATTTAACGGTTTTCTGCAGGTCGATGATGTAAATACCGTTTCGTTCGGTGAAGATAAAAGGCTTCATCTTCGGGTTCCAGCGGCGGGTTTGATGTCCAAAATGGACCCCCGCTTCCAACAACTGCTTCATGCTTACTCTTGCCAAACTAATTCCTCCTTTGGTTTTTGCCACCGCCTGTATCATTGTCCGCAGCCAAGCTTATAGCCAACCGGTTCCGGACTCAAGAAGCGTGCGTTTTAGATTTACCAGAGGTAGTATAGCATAGTTCACCGATCCTGGCAATGCAAAAAGACTTTATTTGTTGCCTTTATTTGTTGCAAAGCTATAGCGGTTATTATAAAATCATAACCATGAACTTTTACCTTTCAGCACGCTTAATCAAGCTCATATGTCAATAATAGCCATTAATTACAATAAAACTAACTGCTTTATTCCGGAGGTAGTAAATGGCCTTAATCAAACCTTTTAAAGGAATCAGGTTCAATCAATCACTGGTAAAGAACCTCGGACATGTTATCACACCACCTTACGATGTTATTGATGATATAGAACAGGAACGAATGCTCAAATCCAGCCCTTACAATCTTGTTCGCCTCGAATATGGACAGCCGCTGCCGGAAGATAATGAAGAAGAAAACCATTACAGCAGGGCCGCAGAAACATTACAGCAGTGGCTGAAAAACGGGATTCTGAAATTGGACAGTAAGAACAGTTATTATCTCTATGAGCAGTGCTATATATACAATCACCAGGAATTCAAGCGCCTCGGGATAATTGCATCCTTAAAGCTGCAGCCTTATTCAGATAAGATTATCCTCAGGCATGAGCGAACTATGTCCGGACCAAAAGCCGATCGGATGAAATTGCTAACCAGCACCCGAACCAATATAAGTCCTATTTTTACCCTTTTTCCTGATCCGGATAATCGGATTAAGGAATTTTTTGATGCAGTGGATCAAAACAACCCTGAATTAGAGTTTGCCGGCGATTTCGACGAGGGCCATCGCCTTTGGAGCATTACTGATCCTTTAATTCAGGATGAACTTACAGCTTACCTGGCTCCGCAACCAATTCTTATTGCCGACGGCCATCATCGCTATGAAACAGCTTTGAACTTTTATAAAGATTCAAAACCAGATGATACACCCGGAGCGGGTTATATCCTGACGGTAATGTCCAGTTTGAAAGATAATGGTTTGCGCGCTTTACCAACTCATCGTCTATTAAGAAACCTGAGCCCGGGACAGAAAAAGAATTTAAATAAAATGGCAGAAAAACAATTTAAAATCATTGAATGGGGCAGTTCACATGAAATGGACAGGGATAAATTCCTGAAAGATTTAACAGCGTTAAATCACAATAAATGTGGGTTTGGTTTGATCACCGTTGATCAGGCATCTTTCCTGGTTCCCGGTAATCAATCTTGTGTGGAATCACTCCCGGTTTCGCTGCTGCATGAAAAACTGTTAAAACCGGCGCTTGCGCTTGGAGTCCGCAAAGAAATTGATAAAAAGATGCTCAGCTATCCCCATAGCGTTAATACTGCGATCGATGCCGTCATATCCGGCTCAGCTGATGCAGCCTTTATTCTCGAAACAGTGTCGCCTTCTGAAGTTATAGAATGCGCCCAAAAAGATATAATTCTTCCTCAAAAAACAACTTTCTTCTATCCAAAACTGCCAGGCGGCCTGGTCCTCTATAACATGGATCTTAGTTACTAATCCCCCCTGCAATATTTGTGCTTGATATATACTCCATTACTTCTAAATAGATATATACCTGATAGATCTTTTGTTTGATATTATTTTCTAACTGTTTTTTCTTCAGTTTATCTTTCACAGTTTTTCGCATTCGTAGCAATGATGCAATCTCTTGCGTCATCTGTATCACTTCTTGAGAAAGTTTTTTTAAACCTTCATCTAGTTGATTCATTTATCAACGCCTGCTCTCTAGTTAGGGACCAGTCCGGAGCCTGAAAAACAGGTAGCTGAGTGCTAAAAAATTCATATTAAAGCCAATCCACTTTCTTAAGGTGTTTATTTTGGGCAATGGCTACAATAATGTCTTCTGCTTCAATAGTGTCTTCTGCCACCGGCGATATTTTTGTTTTATCCCCATGGTTGCGGCGCAGAGCAATGACACTGATCCCGTGACGAGCCCGCAAGTCCAACTCTTTCAGCGATTTACCAACCATATGGTCAGGAGCAATAACCTCAACCACGCTGTAATCATCCGAAAGCTCAATCATATCGATAATCGAGGGGGCGATTAAACTGCGGGCCAGCTTATGTCCCATTTCCCGCTCTGGGAAAACCACCTGGTTAACCCCTACTTTTTCAAGCACCTTGCCGTGGAGAGTAGTCCGAGCTTTGGCTACAATAACTTTTGCTCCCAGCTCGATGAGGAGGATAGCGGCCATTATACTGGACTGAACATCATCTCCAATTGCTAAAACCACAGCATTGAAATCCTTAACTTCTAATGCTTTCAGGCAGGCTTCTGAAGACGCATCTGCTTGGGCCGCATTTGTTACCTCATCGCTGATCAACTGGATCTTTACTTCATCATTATCAACAATCATAACATCTTGACCCATATTATAGAGAGTTTTTGCCACACTCGTTCCGAATCGCCCAGCTCCGATCACCAAAAAAGATTGTTTCATAATAACCTCCAAACAACCGATTCGTTAATAACTTTCTGCCAACTGAAAGCCTTAAGCAACCTACTGTATAAATGCCAATCGCAAGGGTTAACGTCACATAATTCTATTGCTCCTGATGTTGTCAATTGACAATCCAAGTAAATGTTATCAGGTTCAGTATAAAGATAGTATAAAGATTTCATATTAGCGTATAAAGATTCCATAAACTTCAGTGCCTGCATCATACAATGCAGGCACTGAAGTTTATGGCTATAATAAAAAATATTATTCATCTGCAAGGCGATAGCCGACTCCTACCTCCGTTATAATATATCGCGGTTTTGCCGGATTCTCTTCAATTTTACGCCTTATATTGGCCATAAATACTCTCAAAGACTGCACATCATTGTCAAGTGATGAACCCCATACTTCTTTTAAAATAAACTTGTGTGTCAGCACTTTACCGTAATTCTTTAGAAGCAAAGCCATTACTTTAAATTCAATCGGTGTTAAATGTATCTCATTACCCCGTAGTAGTACCTGATGTTTAGCCAAATCTATTTCCAGATCGGCGAGTTTATAAAAAGATAGTTCTTCATTATTTATCGTGCCGGCATGACGAAATACGACCCTTATACGAGCTAATAATTCTTTAATACTGAAAGGCTTGCTCAGGTAATCATCAGCTCCGGCATCCAGGGCTTCAACCTTCTCAGTGTCCTTATCGCGGGCAGATACAACTATGATAGGAATATCAGAAAATGCTCGCACTTGTTTTATTATTTCCAAACCATCCATATCAGGCAGGCCCAGATCAAGAATTATTGTTGTAATTGGCTCAGTAGCGATTATGCCTAATGCACCTTTTCCGGTTGAAGATTCAAGACAGTCATAATCCTGGGATTTTAAAGAAAACTTGATAAAATTCCTGATTTTTAAATCATCTTCAACTATTAAGAACAATGGTTCCACAGCCAGGCCTCCTATCGGTTTAGGTAAAAACGAAACGTCGCTCCGCCAGTACAATTATTTTCAGCAAAAATCTCGCCTCCATGCATATTTACTATGGCCTTACAGATTGCCAGTCCGAGGCCTATTCCCCTTTTTGCATCAGTTCTTTGGTTATCACCCAGATAAAAAATGTCGAAAAGTTTTTCAATGTCATTTTCTTCTATTCCCGTTCCATTATCAGAAACCTCAAACCAGGCTTTGCAATTGTCCAGGGTCACATAAACGTTTATCTCGCCTTCCGGAGGGGTATGCTTTACTGCATTATCCAGCAGATTGATCAATACCTGTACTATCAGCTTGCTATCCATATATACAAACAGCACATCATCTGGAATAGTTACAGATATTCTATGGTTGGGAGAATGCTTTTGAACCTGTCTTATAGACTCGGCAATTATCTCTTCAACAGCTTCAAGTTGAGTGACCACATTTATGCGGCCCTCCTGAATACGAGTTAAACTCAATATATTTTCAACCAGCCGGGTAAGCCAAATTGAGTCTTGGTATATTTCTGAAGCGGTATTAATATAATCAGGTTTATCCAGGCTGTGAAGCAGCATTTCCGCAGCACCGGTTATTACTGACAAGGGAGTTCTTAGGTCGTGGGAAATAGCTCTAAGCAGGTTATTTTTAAACCTTTCTTGTTCAGCCTCTATTTTAGCCGTTTCTTTATCTTTAGATAGATATTCGCGATCCATTGCTATTGTTATTTGCATGAATATCGATTCCAACAAATACCGGCTTTCCTGATTCATGTTGTCCAATCCCTCAGGAAGGCAAAAAATACACACACGATTACCTTGCACCTTAATAGGGATTGAGCAATATCGAGCAATAAAAATGTTTATTTGAGCTTGTTCAAGTTCACCATATATGAAATCCCCTGTATTTTTTCGAAGTTTAATTGTTTCTAACATATTTTTTCTTTCTTCTGTCATCACACAAATCACGTCACATTCATAAAGGTCAGATAAGCATCGCATAGAAACGTTAATAACTTCTTGAATACCCCTTGTTTTCGCAAACAAGCTGGTAATTTCATACAAGGTTTGCGCTTGTTTTTCCTGTATATTGGCTCTTTCTTTGGCATTTATCAGATTGCTGGTCAGTGTACTTGAAAATAATGATGCCAACAGCATTATTATAAAAGTAAAGATATAAGATTTGTCATACACGGTAAAGGTATATACAGGCTCGGTGAAAAAGAAATTATAAGATAGGGTGGCTATAAAAGAAGTAAAAATCCCATAGATAAAGCCTCTTGTATAGCGAGAGGCAAGTAATACGGATAATATATATACTATGACAATATTAACTTCGGTAAAACCAAGATCTTTTATTAAGAAAGACAGCAATGTTGCTATCAGGGTCAGTAACAAAACGATTACACTCTGCCGAAAGATAAATATAAAGTTTGCTTGATTAATCATTGTTGCTCAGCCCTAATTTATGACCTGCTTATACAACTCCACTTTAAGCTGTAAACTATCCGATCATCAAATGTTCTTCCCGATATCTTACTGTTTCATCTTTAGGCTTCTTCTGGGTCAGGGCAACCAGCAGGGTGACCGGCCCAATTCTTCCACAAAACATAGTGACAATCAGTGTAATCTTACCGGGATTACTGAATTCGGGTGTTATCCCTGATGAGAGCCCAACTGTCCCAAAAGCCGAAAACGCTTCAAAAAACATAGTAAGGAAATCCTGATTCTCGACCAATGTCAATATAAAAGTAGCTATAAATACTAATGCCGCCGCCGCTATTACAATCGATATAGCCTTCATTATATTACTAATCGGCAAACGACGCAAAAATAGGACCGGTTCATGTCTGCCCCTGATCATACTGATCAGGGTAATCAGAACGACACTAAAAGTAGTCGTTTTTACTCCTCCGCCGGTAGATGTCGGTGAAGCTCCAATAAACATCAGAATCATTAAAATAAGCAAAGATGGATGGTTTAACAACCCTGTATCCAAAACACTGAATCCAGCAGTACGAGCCGTCGCTGATGTAAATAGCGCCGTAAAAACTTTGGCCCCACCTGACAGGTTACCCAGTGTATTCGGGTTATTGTATTCAAGGAAAAAGATAAGGATAGTTCCGCTAACCAGCAGGAACGCAGAAACCACTAAGACCAGGCGGCTGTGCAGGGAAAGGCGTTTTCGGTAACGGAAAAATCTACTCAACTCAAGGATTACCGTGAAGCCTATCCCACCGATGATGAAAAGGGTCAGGATTGTCCCGTTTACAAGGTAATCTGTAGGGAAAAGGGTCAGGCTGTTGTAATTGCCAAACAGATCGAATCCGGCATTGCCGAAAGCAGAAACAGAATGAAACAGCGCAAAGAAAAACCCCTGACCATATCCAAAATCGGGGATAAATCGAAAACTGAGAAATATTGTCCCAAACACGACAAAAAACAAGGCTATCTGGAATACTACTCTGACCAGTGTGACCAGCCCGGCCATAGATTCTTGATTCAAAGCTTCCTTGACAACCAGACGATCTCTCAATGAGATTTCTCGACCCAAAAAGACAAAAATCAGTGTAGTCATGGTCATGATACCAAGAGAGCCTAAAAATATTAGGATCATGATAACGCCCTGTCCGAAAGGGGTATAAAAAGTGCCTGTATCAACTACTACCAGGCCGGTCACACATACTGCCGAAGTAGCAGTAAACAAGGCGTCGATGTAAGCAATATCAGCCTCTACATAGGATTGCGGTAAGTATAGGAGTAGTGAGCCTATCACGATTATGCCCAGAAAACCTGATGCCAGAACTTGTGCCGGGTTAAATGCTTTGCGCCTATCAGGCAAATAAACAACTCCTACTGTAGATTCCTTAAGTTAACAACCAATGGCTTACAAACTTTATAGTATCAATATACTCCTCTGTGTTGAGTATTTCAATAATTAAATATTAGCAGGAATTTATAATTTTGCTTTGAATAAATGTATTACTATAACCCCGGCGATCAATAAATTAGCGTTTTTTTAATAAAACATCATGGCATAAACATTTATTCTTAACTGCAAAGGTGTGAAAGGTAAGTTAATTTGTCCTCGTTTAACACTGGATCCCCTACCGGGGCATCCTTAAGCTTTCAAAAAAGCTTCACGAATAACCGGCGCAATATAATAAATGGAGGCTATTTAAATCGGCAGGCACTAGATGTTCCAGTAAACTCTCTGCACTTCAAGCACTTCCCGGAGGCGTTGTTGAGCCAGTTTGCCCGGCTCCAGGTCCGGTGCACGCTCTGTTATAGGAAGTCCCCACCTGCCCATGGCATTTAAAACCTGCATAACGGCTCCGGCCTGTCCCTGCAGGTGATAGCCGCCTTCCAGGCAGAGCAGGATTTTCCCCCCGGTCCATCGATCAGCAGCATCTGCCAGCACCTTTGCCATGTAATAGAATCCCCCGTGAGTCAGTGACATTCCCGCCAGTGGATCCTGCCGGTAAGCATCATGTCCCGAGGAAATAAGTATCAGTTCCGGTTTATACTGATCAAGCACCGGAATGATCACCTGATCAAAAAAGAAAGCATATTCTACATCGCCACAACCGGCAGGCAGGGGGATATTAACGCTAAAGCCCTCCCCGTCACCATATCCGACTTCCTGCAGGCGGCCTGTTCCCGGATAAGCAGGGCTCTGATGAGTTGAAATAAATAATACTTCCCGGTCATTTTCAAAAGCATGCTGGGTACCATTGCCATGGTGAACATCCCAGTCAACAATGGCGATTTTCTTCAACCCAAAATCACGCCGGGCTGCAGAAGCAGCAATGGCAATATTGTTAAAAAGACAAAAACCCATAGCCCTGTTCTTCTCGGCATGATGGCCCGGCGGGCGATTAAGGGCAAAAATTTTAAGTATAGTACCATTCATTATCTTTTTCAATCCGGTTAGAACACCGCCGGCAGACAGAAGTGCAATCCTGTAAGATTCAGGGACAATGTATGTGTCCATATCCAAAAATCTCTTACCGGACAGGCATGCTTCCTCAATTGAGCGGATATAATCAGTGTCATGAACTAAAGCGATATCTTCAATACCGGCAGGCTCTGGATCAAACATCTTGATGTAATCAGCCACCCCGCCCTGTTCCAATGCAGCAATGATATGCTCAAGTCTCTCTTTTCGTTCCGGGTGCTGCCCCTGTGTATGGACCAGGTATTCCGGATCATAGACAATACCGATTGTGTCTTTAACTTTTTCCATTTTTCCCCTCACTTCATTCTCTGAGATTACCCAGGGCCTGGCATAATCTGTTCCATAAAAAGGGGCTGAATTTTTTCAAAGCTACCGGACGACCCTTCTCATTCATAAAGGCATGTTCTGTATAACCCCGGGCGATAAGTTTACCCTCGTGTAAAATATCATAATTAAAAGTCAACCGTACGTTCTGCAGGCTTTCGAGTCTTGTTTTGATTGTTAATTCATCATCATATCTGGCTGCGTGCTTATATTCGCAATAAGCCTTCAGAACAGGCAGGAACAGCTTGCTTTTTTCAAATTCGATATAAGGAAGGCCGATGTTTCTCATTAACTCCGTCCTGCCAATTTCAAACCAGACTAAGTATTTAGCATGATAGGCAACGCCCATCTGATCGGTTTCCTCATAACGAACCCTTACAATAGCCTGATTATTTTTCACCGTGCTTCTTCTCCCGGATTGGAATATTTGTTCAGTAATAATTTAGATCAAAGCACATTTGCTTCGCCCCGGTAAATCTGGCCCCTGATGGCATCAACTGTAATAATCTCACCTGTTTTAATTAGTCTTACCGCCTGGGGCACACCGACTATAGCCGGTTTTCCGAGATTAATCGCTAAAATCGCACCATGCGAAGTAAGACCGCCTTCTTCTGTAACCAGGGCTGCCGCTTTTTTTATGGCCTCCAGGTAGCTGATGTTAGTAGATCCGGTAATCAGGATATCTCCTTCTTTTATTTTTTCAAGATCGCTTTCATTCCTCACCACACAGGCGGTACCGCTTGCCGCTGATTTTCCGATACCGACTCCTTTCACAATAACCTCCCCCACCGTTTCAACCCTTAAGAGATTCGTAGTTCCGGATACTCCAACAGGCACACCTGCGGTAATAACTACCAGGTTACCGTCATTGATTAACCCTTCATTGAGCGAAACCTGGATTGCGCTTAGAAACATATCATCCGTTGATTTGGCCGGCGGGCATACCAGGGCATGAACTCCCCAGGTCAGAGTCAGTTGTGATGCAACCTGCCGACTTGAAGTTACGGCAACTATGGGTGCCCGCGGTTTGTACTTTGAGACCATTCTCGCCGTATGGCCTGACTGCGTTGCTGTGATTATTGCATCGGCCTCCAGTTCATAGGCCACACGGCTTGTGCTGTAGCTGATTGCACCGGTTACAGTTTTTCTAATCATCGAACCCAATTCTTCCATAATTCTCTTAAAATCAAGTCCTTCTTCGGTCCTTTCGGCAATACGGCTCATTGTTTTGACCGCCTCAATTGGAAAACGTCCGATTGCAGTTTCTCCTGAAAGCATTACAGCATCAGTACCGTCAAAAATCGCATTGGCCACATCGCTGGCCTCAGCCCTTGTTGGCCGCGGGTTACGAATCATGCTGTCAAGCATCTGGGTTGCCGTAATAACCGGTTTGCCCAACTTGTTACATTTTTTAATGAAATGTTTTTGCAAAAGCGGTACTTCTTCAGGTGGTATTTCAACTCCCAAATCGCCACGTGCAACCATGATTCCATCCGATACTTCCAGGATCCGATCGTAGTTTTCTACCCCTTCCCTGCTTTCAATCTTGGCCAGGATCATTATACTGCCGTTGTTTTTTTCAACCAGCCGTCTGATTTCAAGAATATCATCACTATCGCGGGTAAATGAAGCAGCCAGAAAATCAACATCATTTTCAAGAGCTACTTTGATATCTTCGTGATCTTCTTTGCTTATTGCGGGCAAATTAATTCTCGTTCCCGGGGTATTTAAACCTTTATAACTGCGAAGTTCTCCACCGTGTAAAACACGGCACAAAATTTCCCGACCTGATACATCTATAACTTCTAAACTAATCAGGCCGTCATCGATCAGGACAGTACAGCCCGGTTTTAGATCGCAGTGCAGCTCTTCATAAGTAACAGAAACCTTATTGCTATTTCCGATCACAGGCTCTGTTGTCAGGACAAAATCCTGCCCGTCTTCGAGAACCACATAATCCTGATCCAGGTCTCCGGTTCTGACTTCGGGACCGCGTGTATCAAATAAAAAACCGATATTACTGTGTAAACCGGCACTTACTTCCCGAATCATCCTCAGACGGCGCAGGTGATCTTCTATAC
This sequence comes from Bacillota bacterium, assembly GCA_051748565.1. Lineage (GTDB taxonomy): Bacteria > Bacillota > Dethiobacteria > DTU022 > DTU022 > SKPH01. Next base: position 26,078 of record JBNJHN010000015.1, read on the forward strand.
TGCCATGTGACAGGTTTAACCTGGCCACATTCATGCCTGCCCCGATAAGCTCTTTTATCCTCTCTTTAGAATCTATGCTCGGTCCGATAGTACAAACAATTTTTGTTCGCCTCATTGACTCAACCTCCCGAATTAGGTACCGGAAAAGGGAATCCAAATTTAACATGAAAGTTGGCGTTGCGCCTGAACCCCAAAATCCTGAATTATTTTCTCTTATCTTGATAATACCAGGGCCAGGTTGTATAAATCCTCCGGGAATGGCTTTGTTTCAAAACATTCTTCCAGCGGTTTTGCAATAATTGCCTCTCCCCTGATGGCAGTAAAAAGTCCGCTTTTACCATCATGAAGAAGATCTACAGCTTCTGAACCCATACGGCTGCCCAACAACCGATCTACCGCACTGGGGCTGCCGCCACGCTGAATATGGCCTAGAACAGTTACTCTGATTTCTGAATCAATTCGTCTTTTAAGCTCTTTTTTGACCTCATAGACATCAGCTGCGCCCTCGGCCACAATAATGATACTGTGTGCTTTTTGACGCTTTATCCCTCGCACTAACCTGCTGCTGACTTCATCAAGGTTATATTCTATTTCAGGCACCAGGATTGATTCAGCCCCACCGGCCAAACCGGCTGCAAGAGCCAGGTAACCATTTTCACGACCCATTACTTCAAGAACAAATATTCTTTCATGCGATGTGGCCGTGTCGCGAAGCCGGTTAACGGCTTCAAGGATCGTGTTTACGGCAGTATCAAATCCTATCGTCGTCTCTGTGCCGTTAATATCATTATCAATTGTTCCCGGTACACAGATTGTTTTTATACCTCTTTTTTCAAGGGTCACTGCACCCCGAAAAGTGCCCTCACCGCCAATAATCACCAGTCCTTCGATATCTTCTGACTTCAAAAACGCCGCCGCTTTATCCTGATTTTCCGGCTGAAACATTTCAGGTGCCCGAGCGGTCAATAAAATTGTGCCTCCTCGATGGATAATATCTGCCACAGAACCGATTCGCAGTTCTACAAACCGGTTTCCGTTAAACAGCCCGGCATAACCCCTTTTAATTCCACAAACCTCGTACCCCTTACTTATACCCCTGCGTACAACTGCCCGTACAGCAGCATTCATACCGGGGGCATCGCCACCGCTGGTTAAAACTGCAAGTTTAGGTGCCACCTTCTGTAATCCCCCTCATGTTGTTTTGATTTACCTTGCCGGGATCATGCTCAATTACAGTACCGGGTCCGAGAAGACTTTCCAGTCTTTCAAGGCAGGCCGGATGATCACTAACCCAGTACTCTTCCTCAAGCATCAGTGTTTTCCCATCTTTTTTAAAATAGAGGCAGACCGGGATTTCTCCTATTTCCGCAACTAGCGTATCTTTTAAACTCTCCAGCACTTTACGGTCATGATTTTCCTCAATTAGAAGGCTAAAAAACTTCTGTTCTCTGTTTATCGGTTTCAGGGATTCTACAATTATCTTGATATCCTCTTCTTCCTTGAAATCTGTCCTGCCTTCGACTAAAACCAAATTATCTTCTTCAAGCAGAGCCGATTGCCTCTCAAAGAGGTCGGGGAATACAACCAGCTCAACTCCTCCGGTCAAATCCTCGAGTTTTACAAACGCCATCTGTTTGTTTTTTTTAGTATAAAACCTTCGGACTGCAACAATAATGCCACCTACCTGCACCTTACGGTTATCACCGGCATCGCCCAGTTCGGCACAGTTGATTAATTTCGGAATTCTTTCCAGAACAGGCCGGTAAGGCTCAAGCGGATGTCCGGAAATAAAAAGACCGAGCATCTCTTTTTCCAGGGAGAGCCTTTCTTTATCTGTAAAAGGTTCTATTGCGGGAAGATTGTCTTCGAGCAATTCTTCCTGAACACTTGTCTCCATTAATGAAAACATCGATATTTGTCCGTTTTCGCGTTCACGCTGGACAGCCTGACCCTGGGCCAATATATCTTCTAAAGCCGCCAGGTATTGCGCTCTGTGGCCGCCAAGTGAATCGAAAACACCGCATTTGACAAGGCTTTCTAAAACCTTGCGGTTGCAGGAGTGTAAATCGATACGTGATACAAAATCACGCATCGAAGCAAATGGTTTTTCCTGCCTGGCCCTTCCTATTGATTCAATAGCACCTAACCCAACATTTTTTACAGCGGCCAGACCGAAGCGAATCCTCTTCCCGCCAACAACTGTAAAATGGGTTTCACTCTCGTTAATGTCCGGAGGAAGAATTTCAATGCCCATTCGCCTGCAATCTGCTATGTAAAGAGCCACCTTGTCACTGTTGGAATAATATATTGTCATCAGAGCAGCCATATATTCTGTCGGATAATTAGCTTTCAGGTAGGCTGTCTGGTATGCAATCAGGGCGTAAGCAGCAGCATGTGACTTGTTAAACCCGTAAGAGGCAAACTTTAAGATCAGGTCATATATTTTAACAGCCAGATCTTTCGAATAACCGTTTTTCATACAACCGCTGATGAAAAGCTCTTGCTGTTCATCGAGAATCTGTAATTTCTTTTTGCCGATCGCCCGGCGCAGTAAATCTGCCTGCCCCAGGGTAAAACCGGCCATGCGGGCGGCTATTTCCATAATCTGCTCCTGGTAAACTATTACTCCGTAAGTTTCATTTAAAATCGGTTCGAGGACAGGATGGGCATATTTAATCTGCTTTTTTCCATGTTTGCTTTGGACAAAAACCGGGATTTGCTCCATCGGGCCAGGACGGTACAGGGCAACCACGGCAATAATATCTTCAAATTTATTCGGTATCAACTCCCGAAGAACTGAGCGCATCCCTGTGCTTTCCAACTGGAAAGTTCCTGTGGTTTCGCCTTGCGAGAGCATTTCATAAGTCGCAGGATCATCAAGCGGTATTTGATCAATATTTATCGATTTATTGTGTCTTTTTTCGATATTCTCAAGCGCTTCGCCGATTATACTCAGAGTTTTTAAACCTAAAAAATCCATTTTCAGAAGACCGAGATCTTCAAGAGTTCCCATCGGGAACTGAGTAACCACAGCGCTGTCAGCAGTTTTATATAGCGGCACATGGTTAACCAGGGGTTCCCTGGCGATTACTACCCCGGCGGCATGGGTCGAGGCATGGCGGGGCATACCTTCGACTGCCATTGATGTATCCAGCAGCTTCCGGTACTGTTCCTCCCTGTAAAGTGCCTGCAGTTCTGTGCTCTGCCTCAGGGCCCTGGCTATAGTCATTTTAGGCTCCATTGGTATCAGCTTGGCAATCCTGTCAACTTCGGCGTAAGGAATAGCCAGTGCCCTCCCGACATCACGCACTGCTGCCCTGGCCGCCATTGTTCCGAAAGTAATGATCTGGGCAACACGCTCCTGGCCATATTTATCACAAACATATTGTAAAATCCGGTCTCGCTTATCATCACAAAAATCGATATCGATATCAGGCATCGAAATTCTTTCCGGGTTCAGGAAACGTTCGAATAAGAGACCGTGCTGCAGTGGCTCTATATTGGTAATACCGAGACAATAAGCGACCAGGCTGCCGGCAGCCGAACCACGTCCCGGTCCGACAATAACCTTTTCTTTTTTTGCATACTCGATTAAATCCCAGATAATTAAAAAATAGTTGGCATAATCCATTTGCTGGATTACCCTGAGCTCATAATCAAGTCTCTCCTGCATCTCCGGAGTTACGGCTGCATAGCGCCATTTCAAGCCTTCATAACAACGTTCTTTAAGATAAATGTTCGGATCAATCCCATCGGGCAATCTGAATTCGGGCAGGTGTCTCTGCGAGAAATCCTTTTCCACATTGCAGCGTTCGGCAATCCGGAGACTGTTGCTGATTGCATCGGGGAATTCGGAAAATAAGTCGGCCATTTCGTCAGCCGCTTTAAAATAAAACTCTTGTGATTCAAACTTCATCCGATCAGTTTCATCAACAGTTTTACCGGTTTGGATACAAAGGAGAACATCGTGGACGGCTGCATCTTCCTTAGAAAGGTAATGAACATCGTTGGAAGCAACGAGTGGAATGCCCTCTTTCCTTGAAATATCTGCCAGAACTTTATTGACTGTTTTCTGTTCCGGAATTCCGTGGTCATGAAGCTCTAAGAAAAAATTATTCGGTCCAAATAAATCGCGGTAATAACGGGCTGCTTCAAAAGCTTTTTCCAGCTGGCCATTGAGGATCATCGTTGGTATTTCTCCGGCCAGGCAGGCGCTGAGAGCAATGAGCCCTTCGCTGCATTCTTCCAGCAGTTCCCTGTCAACCCGCGGTTTATAATAGAAACCTTCCAGGTATCCTGCAGAGACAAGGCGCATCAGGTTGCGATAGCCGGTATCATTTTCAGCAAGCAGAACCAGGTGGTACTGTGAGTCATCAATTTTTGCTTCTTTTTGAAAACGCGAGCGATGGGAAACATATATCTCACAGCCGAGTATGGGTTTGATCCCGGCTGCTTTTGCAGCCCGGTAAAAATCAATAATCCCGAACATAGTTCCGTGATCAGTTACAGCCAGTGCGGGCATGCCCAGTTCGACGGCCCGGCCAATCATCTTGTCAACTCTTGCCGCTCCGTCCAGCAGACTGTATTCACTGTGACAGTGCAGGTGCACAAAGTTATTATCGCCCAAAGCTCAGCCTCATTTCGCAATTTGTCTTTTATGATTCTTTCGACTCATTCAAAGGAAGTTCCTTTGAATACTTCACTTTTTTTAAGCATCAATATATAATACAATTAGATTGGCGAAAATTCTTATAAACCATCCATATTTGCTCAAACAATAATTATCGAAGGAGTTTTACCGTGTTTGAAGATCGGGAAACTCGCCTGGCACTTAAAATAGTCTTCTTCGCAACCGCTGTCTTTATTTTGATCTGGTCCCTTGTTCAACTGGCGCCAATCATCTCAATTATCATTATAGCTATTTTTATTGTCTATTTGATAAACCCTCTGGTTGCTTTTCTGATCAGTATCAGGATCAAGCCCCTCCTGGCAGCTGTGATTTCCTCCCTGATTATACTGGTTGCGATAACCCTGTTATTTTATCTGCTGATTCCGGGTTTAATAATCGAGGTTAGACAGCTACTGATATTCCTGACTACTCAATTTATACAGGATCTGCCGGCGCTGATCGCAGATTTGGAAGAACTTGACCAGCGTTTCAACCTGCAGCTCACCGAAACATTTATCGAGTATTCAAACCAGTTTATCAGGCAGGCTCCCGGCAACATTCAGCAGCTGCTGCGCAGTTTGACTGCATTGTCGATGGACCTGTTAACCAGGGCCTGGATCATACTTGCCCTGGTTTTCCTTGTTTTCTACCTGGTCCAGGATATTGACAAAGCCAAGCAGAACCTCACTCTCTTATTCCCCCAGATTTATAAAGAAAATGTTGTCCATATCCTCACTATTATTGATGAGAAGGTCGGCGCTTACATTCGCGGTACCCTGCTTAAATGTGTTTTTGTCGGCCTGCTTACCTGGCTTGGCCTATCTATCCTGGGGATGCCGTTCGCCCTGATGCTCGGTATCCTGGCCGGAATTTTCAATGTCGTTCTATATATCGGGCCAATTGTGGCAACAGTCCCGGCTTTGCTTTTAAGTATTATGCCCGGTACCCCCAGTATTTTTTTGGTTATTCTGCTCTATATCCTGGTTCAAATCCTTGACGCTTTTGTCTTCACACCGGTATTTTTGGGCAAGGCAACAGATATCAGCCCGCTTACAGTTATTATTATGGTCTTAATAGGAGCGCAATTAATGGGCCTGTTGGGGATTATCCTCGCCATTCCCATAGCAGCAACCCTCAAAGTGCTCCTGGTCCACTATTACCTGGATAAGCGTAAAAACGAAGAAGCCAACCTTGTAAAAAACAGCAAGCACTAATTAAAACATACCCGGAAAACCCTGTTGTCTTAAAGCTTCGTATAAAACCAGAGCTACCGAGTTGCCTAAATTTAAAGAACGTGGAATTTGCTCAACCATGGGTATACGTACCACAGTATCGGCCTGATCGAGAAGCTCCTGTGACAAACCTCTGGTTTCACTGCCGAAAACCAGAAAATCATCATACTGATAATCTATTTGGTGATAATATTGTCTTCCCTTTGTGGTAAAAAAGAAATACCGGGCCAGCGGGTAAGACTTTTTTAGCGTATCAAAATCAGGGTGTACTTCCAGGTTCAGGTACTGCCAGTAGTCGAGGCCTGAACGGCGAACTTCTTTTTCGGATAGTGAAAATCCCAGTGGCTCTACCAGGTGAAGTTTTGTCCCGGTCATTACACAGGTCCTGGCAACATTACCGGTGTTGGGTGGTATTTCAGGCTCCACAAGCACCAGGTGCATGATTTAACCTTCCTGATTTTCTTTTTTATCTTCTTTATAACTGCTCAATATTTCATTAAACTGCTTAATTTTTTCAAGAACCTTTGCGTTAAAACTGTCTTTTGTGAAGTTGCCGTCATCCTCCAGTTCACCGATATTCATTCCGGTTAACAGTTCAAGTCCTTCATTGACTGTATTTATGGTAAAAATATTAAACTTACCTTTGTCAACCGCTTCGATCACCTCTTTTTTAAGCATAAGGGCCTGACGATTCTTTTCCGGTATGATAACCCCTTGCCTGCCGGTTAAACCTTTAGTTTTGCAGGCTAAATAAAAACCCTCTATTTTGCTGTTAATGGCGCCGACAGGTTGGATCTCGCCCTTCTGGTTAACTGAACCGGTTACTGCCAGATCCTGCCTGAGGGGTACATCGGCCAGGCTGGAAAGGAGGCAAAAAAGTTCTGCAGCTGATGCACTGTCTCCGTCAACACCGCCGTATGACTGTTCAAAGCATAAGCTGGCAGTCAGGTTAAGTGGGGCCATGGATCCGTAACGTCTGCCAAGGTAACCGCTGAGAATAAGGACACCCTTATGATGTATCCTCCCGCTTAAATCGCTTTCCCGCTCGATATTTATTATACCTTTACGCCCCAGATAAGTAGAAGCGGTAATTCTCGAAGGACGGCCAAAACGGTAATCGCCCTGGTCAAGAACGGAAAGAGCATTAACCTGGCCAATCTTTTCACCTTGCAGGTCAAGCAGAATTTCTCCTTCCCGGATCGATTCCAAAATTTTCTGCTCGTACTTATTGCATCGGAAAACCATTTCTTCCAGAGCTTTTTCCACATGCTTTTTACCGACCACATCAACTCCATCAAACTCGGCCCAGGTGTCCGCTTCAAATAGCAGGTCAACAATCTGATTGAAGCGGGTACTTAGTTTCTCCTGGTTTTCGGCGAGCCTTATACTATATTCTACAATTTCACTTACCGCCGGACGGTCGAAATGGCGCAGTTGCTGTTTATTACAGTGAAATGAGATAAACCCGGCCATCTTATTGACATTGTCTTCATCGCGCTCCATTTCAATATCAAAATCCGCTTTTACCTTGAAGAGTTTCCTGAAATCTTCATCGTAATGATAAAGAATCTGGTAAATAAAGGGGTTGCCGATCATTACTACCGTGATATTAAGTGGTATCGGTTGAGGGCGTAGGGTGGCCATAGCCACCAGTCCGAAGTGCTCACTGATATTTTCTATCCGAATTTCATTGGTCCGCAAAACTCTTTTTAAAACATCCCAGGATTGAATGGCAGAAAAGACATCCCTGGCCTGCAGGATCAGGTATCCTCCATTGGCATGGTGCAGCGCGCCCGCTTTAATCATCGAAAAGTCAGTAACCACCATCCCAAAACGGTTCTCGTACTCAACACGTCCTAATAAATTGTAATAAGAAGGATTCGTCTCGTAAACCATAGGCGCCCCTTCAGTATCTTTATTATCAACCAGCAAATTAACAGTATAGCGCTTATCGGTTTGCTCCTGGCTTTGCTGACGCAGCCAGAACATCGGGCTTTGCTGCTCTTCATCTTCGCCCCTGAAATCAGAAAGATTAGAGAGCACATCTTCCTGGTAAGCTTTCAGGTATTTCTTAACCGGAGGATATTGATCGTATTCTTCCATTAATTCGCTGAAAAGATGGCCGATAGCAGCCAATCCGATCCGCTGGTCCAGTTCCTTTAGTTTTTCTCTCATCGCTTTTTCGACTTTTTGCACCCGGCGCATAATCTCCAGTGCTTTGAGCTGAACTTCAGTTGATTTCTTTTCAAGTTCATCCTTCTTATCCTGATCAAGCTTGGCGTAATCCTCCTCGCTGATCTGTTCACCTTCCTGCAGTGGAATCGTTATAAAACCGGAGCTGGTCCTTTTCAGGGAGAAGCCCTTTTCCAGGGCCGCTTTGTTTAGTTCTTCCAACAGTTCCGACCTGGCTTCCTGAAATTCTTTTACATAAACTGATTTCTGACGTTCATAATCTTCACCGTCAAAAGCCTTTGGTATATTTTCTCTTAAATCTTCCAGCAGTTCTTCTACCTGGTGGCAAAAACCTGTGCCTTTTCCGGCGGGCAGGTTCAGGGCAATAGGCTCTCCGGGTTGGTCAAAGTTATATACGTAAACCCAGTCATCCGGGACCGGTTCACCTGCCGAAATCTTTTTAATGATCGATTGGGCATAACTTGATTTTCCTGTTCCGGTCAGTCCGGTCATAAATATATTGTATCCCGGCCGCTTGATGCGCAGGCCAAATTCAGTTGCCGTTACCGCCCTCTCCTGCCCGATCATTCCTTCAAGCGGGGGCACTTCAGCCGTAGTTTTAAAAGTGAAGCTCTTCATATCGCAGGTCAGCCTTAGATCTTTACTGCTAAGCTGTTCCCAGGTCATATAATATCTCCCCTTTCTCTTGCATATAAGCATAAATTGCATAAAAAGCAGCCGGTACACCCTGGTTTACGGGCATGGCATACTCTGCGTCCATGAGCTATCAATTGATGGTGGGATTTACTCCAGCTTTTCATCGGAATTACCTGTTTCAGCTGTTCTTCAACAACATCCACTGATTTGCCTTCGGCCAATCCGAGTCTTTTTGACACACGAAATACATGGGTATCTACAGCCAGGGCCGGCTTGCCAAAGGCCCCGCTGATAATCACATTTGCAGTTTTGCGCCCTATTCCGGGCAGTTTTATCAGTTCTTCAAAGTCATCGGGAATCCGGCCTTCATGTTTTTTTAAAATCATGCGGCTTGCAGTAATCAGGAAGCGGCTTTTTTGACGGTAAAGTCCGCAGCTTCTTAGATAAGGCTCCAAATCTTCAGGTTTCATGCGGGACATTTTATCAACGGAGGGGACGGCCTTAAAAAGCTCTTTCGTTATACGGTTTACCTGCTCATCCGTGGTCTGTGCAGACAGCACAGTGGCGACAAAAAGCTGGTACGGGTTATTGTAAACCAGGCCGCTCGTCGCCTCCGGATAATGTGCAGCCAATTGCTCTAAAATAAGCACTGCCCGTTCCTCTTCTTTTTCTTTTATCACAGTGGGTTGCATAAGTTATTATAGATCGCACAGCTTTTTCGGTAAAGCCCCAAAAGTCCTGAACAGAGCTCACATGCAGTCACTCTTTACAATCCCTTTACCATTTAAACCGTCAATTGTTTCTCTATCGTAACCCAGCCATTGAAGAACCTCATTTGTGTGCTCACCGTGCCTTGGTGGCGGCAGGCGAAGCTCACCGGGTTGGCCTGAGAAAAGCAGCGGGAAACCGGGGGTTATTTCATTCCCGTCCCCATCTGCTTCATCGTTAATCCAAAATTTGCCATTACAGCTGACTGGATGAGCAATCGCTTCACTCAGGCCTAGAACCGGCTCACAGCAAGCATCAACAGTGCTAAATATATTTTCCCATTCATTTCTGGTTTTCTCTTTAAAAAGCGAAGCGACTTCATTGATCAGCTCTACCCGGCAGTTCTGATCAAACTGAAGTGGAATCCACTGCTCTTTACCGACCGCTTCACAGTACCTCTGCCAGAAAAGCGGTTCCAGTGCGCCCAGACTCATGTAATTTCCATCGGCTGTCTCGTAAATATTGTAACAGGCATAAGCACCGGTAAGATGTCCCCGGCCGCGTCTGGGTGGATCTTCCGGGCCGTTTAAACCTGAAGCGGCGTAAATCAACCAGGGCAGTAACCCGCGGGTCATTGAC
>JBNJHN010000016.1:0-14097 GCA_051748565.1 Bacillota bacterium
CCTGCAGCTTGATCGTAATGCCCCTCTCCCTCTCCAGGTCCATCTGGTCAAGAACCTGTTCTTTCATCTGGCGGGCGGATAAGGTACCGGTAGCTTCCAACAACCTGTCGGCCAAAGTAGATTTACCGTGGTCTATATGGGCAATGATACAAAAATTCCTTATATTTTCGGGTTTCAATAGTTAAACCTCCGTATAAATTCAAACATACCTTTAGGATTATACCACATGTTTTATGGAGTTTAAGAAAGTAATTTCGAAGCAGGGGGACGGAGTTACTGCTTCACCCATCCCACAGCCTGATGGGACAGCAGGGAATTGGCAGAGCTATCGAGCTGAACGATAAGCAACGGCAAAAATTTTTTCAGCTGTTTTTCATCACCTCTAAAGGCGTTTACGCACAACTTCCAACCGGTTCTTTAAGATCCTGAGCTGCGGTTTCCATCGTTTCCCAACCCAGTTACATTATTAAACTTCACTTTGCCTTTTCACTGCCTTGACTTGCAATTGCCCAGTTCTCCTTGATACTTCCGATTTCCCATACAGACTTACACCTTCTTGTGTGTTGTTTCTTAGCCATGATGATATTAATGATTAAGCAAATACAAAAACTTAATGTTATAATCAAGTTGTAAAGCTGTTCTTTAAATGTTCTGCTAATATTTATAGCAAGGAGGAGTCGGAAATGCCTGCCGTTGCCATTCAACCTGATATTTTCTGGGTAGGAGTCAATGATCACACAACTAACCTTTTTGAAGGATTGTGGCCGATTACCCTGGAAGGCGTATCTTATAACTCTTATTTTATTAAAGCCGAAAAAAAAGTAATCATTGACCTGGCCAAATCGATTAAGGTCGAAGAGTACATAGACCGTATCAATGAAATTTCCGAGATATCCGGCATCGATTATATCGTCCTTAACCACATGGAACCGGATCATACCAGTATTTTAAAGGTAATAAGAGCGCTGGCTCCTCAAGCAGAAATTCTCTGTTCGGCAAAAGCCGCTCCCATGGTAAATAACTTCTATGGAATAACTGAAAAGATCCGGGTAGTATCAGACGGAGAGGAACTCGATCTGGGCGGGAAAAAATTGAAATTCTTTATGACACCCTTTATACACTGGCCGGAAACCATGATGACCTATGAAACCGACTCTCAAATACTCTTTTCCTGTGACGGTTTCGGAGGATATGGAGCACTAAGGGGTGACATATTTGATGATGAATATGTCGATCTGGACTTTTACGAAAAAGAAGCGCTACGTTATTACTCTAATATCGTTGCTTCATTCAGTGCCCAGGTTCTCAGGGCCATAACTCGGCTGAGTGAAATTCCCATATCTGTAATCGCTCCTTCTCACGGCCTGGTCTGGCGAAAACACCCGGAAAAGATAATCAGGTTATATAAAAAATGGGCCGAATATGGCAGTAATTATGGAGATCCGGCGGTGACAGTAATATACGGCTCTATGTATGGAAATACCGGAGCGATGATGGATGCAGTAGCCCAGGGTTTATCCAGTACCGGCATTCCTGTTGAAATGTTTAATGTTAGCAGAACACACAGCAGCTATATTCTCCCCTACCTGTGGTCAAGAAAAGGCGTGGTCGTTGGTGCACCAACTTATGAAAGCCGCCTGTTTCCTCCTGCTGCACATCTCCTGGACCTGGCTGAGCGAAAAGGAGTCAAACACAAAAAACTCGGCTACTTTGGGAGCTACGGATGGGCGGGAGGCGCCCGCCGTGAACTGGATAAATGGGTTGACTCTTTAAAGTGGGAACTGGTCGATTCTTTTGATTTTCCCGGAGGACCGACACTGCAAGATTACAGAAAAGGTGAAGCTTTTGGAAAAAGGTTCGGTGAAATTATTTTAAATGGCAAATAATCCTTTGATCACCATTAAAATTCCCACAGCCAGGATTTTCAAATTGAAATTATTTCTATTATAAGTTTTTAATCTTTTTCTTTTTTGCTACACATATATTATAAGCTATATATTAATTATTCAAGGAGATTTAAAATGCATCACCGGTCACCGGAAGATAATATTTCAGATGCTGTGCTGGATGAACTTATTCACTCGGCACTTCAATCAGGAGGAGGGGCACTCGATGTTGCCGTCATTCCCCCGGAGATTATTTCAGTCGAAGAAGACCTCGCCAGGATATGCCGGGAGCCCGGCTGCAGTAATTTCGGGCTTTCTCCGAGCTGCCCACCTCATGTTTCAGGTCCGGAAGGATTTCGGGAATGGCTAAAAAATACAAGCCATGCCTTATTCATTAGGATCAATGTTCCCGCTGATAGGCTCTATTCCTATCAGCGCCGCGAGATCATGATGCTGCTTCATGAGACCGTTGCTGCTATAGAAAAGAAGGCCCTTCAACTCGGATATCCTGACGCAAAAGCTTTTGCCGGCGATTCCTGCAAAAATATATTTTGCTATGAGAACCCGGACTGCCGTGTGCTTGCCGGTGACGGAAATTGCCGGAACCCCGAATCCGCCCGGCCTTCCATGTCCGGCTTCGGTGTCGATGTATCCAAGTTAAAAATAGCAGCAGGATGGGCCGTTTTCGGGGATACCACTGAGAATAATTCTATGGCAGCTGTTTACGGCCTGGTTCTGCTTCTAAACCATTCCAACTGACGGAAAAACCAAACCTGATATAAACAATATAGTTCCCCCTTCTCACTTACTCTTTGGCTGAATCTTCGGCGGATCGGGCTATCGTGGCAACATAAGAAACCGGGTCAGCTAACAGGGAGTCAGCAGGCCATTTTGTGATAAAATGGATCTACCGATAAATATAAGCCTAACGGAGAGAAAGTGATCGTATAAAAATGGACTATTGCTTTGATAAACAGTTAAAGGTGGCGCAGGAAGCAGTTCGCGAAGCCGGAATGATCGTTTTGGAACAACAGGGAAAGGCTTCCATTTTTAAAAAAGGCCAAATTAACCTGGTTACAGATACAGATCTGGCGGCCCAGGAAGCAATTATTAAGATCATTCAGGATCATTTCCCTGAAGACAGTATCATAGCTGAAGAACAGGATTTATCGGCAAACAGTGACGATGCTAATCTATGGGTAATAGACCCCCTTGATGGAACTAACAATTTTGCCCATAAAATTCCCCATTTTTCAATATCCATCGCCTATGCCTCCTCCGGCCGGGTTACAGCAGGGGTTGTTTTTGACCCCGTACGAAGTGAAATGTTTTCAGCACTGAAGGGTAAAGGAGCTTTTTTGAATGGAGAACCGATCAGCGTTTCCGAAACAGGTTCCCTCCGGGAAGCAATTGTGGCAACCGGTTTCTACTATGATCGGGGTACAATCATGCGCAAAACACTAGACAGCATTGAAAAACTTTTTGAGGCCAACATCCACGGTATTCGCCGTTTCGGCAGTGCAGCCCTTGACCTGTGCTGGGTTGCCTGCGGACGTTTTGATGCTTATTTCGAATATACAATTTCATCATGGGATTTCGCCGCCGGCATGCTCATTCTTGAGGAAGCAGGAGGCCGCTGCACCAACCAGAAAGGTGGCCGGCTTGATTTAAACAGCAACGGAATTGCCGTTTCAAACGGTAAATTTCACAATGAATTTTTAAATATAGTCGGTTGGGATGATAGCGATATCAGCTAAATATATAACAAGGTAAACTTAACGGTTTATAAGGTAACCTAATACTTCAGATATGCTTAATTATCCATTTGCTTTTATTAAAATCAGGGCACACCTTGTCAGAAGGGTAAACCGGTTTGTCGTTGAGGCTGAAATTGAAGGCCGCAGGGTAGAAGCTTACCTGGCCAATCCAGGCCGCCTCTGGGAACTCTTTTTGCCGGGCACGGAACTGCTGCTCAGTCCGGCAACCTCAACAAACAAATTACCTTACACTGTGCTGGCCTGTCGCAAAGAAAACCACTATATCCTGCTCCATACCCACCTTGCCAATAAATTGGTCCGTCATTTGATAGAAACCAGCCGGCTTGAAGCATTTAAAAATTACCGGGTTATTAAAGAAGAACCGGCCAGCGGCAGGCATCGTTTCGACCTTCTCCTTCAGCATATTAATACCGGTGTAAATTTTTACCTGGAGATAAAAAGCTGCACCCTATTTTCCGGCCGGGTAGCAATGTTTCCGGATGCTGTAACCACAAGAGGCACGAACCATCTCTACAAGTTAATGGAGCTTTCAACCATGGGTGCTAAAACAGGATGTCTTTTTGTAGTGATGAATCCTAAGGTAAAGTATTTTCTCCCCTCGTATCACATCGATTACAATTTCTCCGATGCTTTTCTGAAAGTCAAAGATTCGGTTCTATTAGAAGCTGTTGCTGTTGGTTTCGACCACAGTTTCACTGAAGTAAACTCGATTAATCCGGTTAAGATTCCCTTCGATTTTTTAAATATCGAGCTTCAGGACAGAGGCGCTTACCTGTTATTGATAAAAATCGAAACCAACAAAATGCTGACGATAGGTAGTTTAGGTTCAATGCAATTTGAGCAGGGCTATTATGTTTATGTGGGATCGGCAATGGGCACATTAAGTAAAAGGGTTGCCCGTCATACCCGAAAAAGAAAGCAAAAAAGGTGGCACATCGATTACCTGGTTGCAGCAGCTGATGCTGTAACCCCTGTGCCAATTATCAGCAGTGATAGCCTGGAATGTGAACTGGCAGATCAACTGCGGGAAATATCCGGTCAACCTGTCAAAAGTTTCGGCTCATCAGATTGCAGTTGTAAAAGTCACCTCTTTTATTTTACAGACAATCCGCTCCACAACCCCCACTTTATAGATTTTATCCAGTACTACCGTATCCGGCGGCTCGATAAAAAATTTGATTCGCTTTGATGGGCCGACAATTCATCATTCGGGATGTGGTATAACAAAAAAGGAGTATAGCCCAATCTGTAAAAAAAATCTCCCACCTTTCAATGAGAGATTAAATGCTGCCTGGTAATTTATAAGAAAATAAGATATTAGGCCTTTTTATTTCGTTTTATACTTCCCACAATCATCCAGGCCCCTACAACAATTAAAGCAATTATCCACACGTAATTAATCATGTTTAGGTATTCAAACCACTGACCCGAAATACTGAGACTGATGATCCCGGCAAGGACTAAAAGTCCTGCTGCAGGATAGACCGGCCAGAATCTTTCTCCATGGTCCTTAGATCTAAACCAGAAGGTATGGACCAGGAAAACTGCAAGAAAACTGATGCTTAACCCCAGGAAAAAATAGGCCGGGCTTAGTTGTGCATAACCGGAATAGTCTGAAGCAGCAGTAAAAACTGCAATTGATAAAAGCACTGTCCCGGGAATCAGAAACCCTACATTACCATATTCTTTTCTCCCGCCAAGCAAAACATAGGTGGCAATAAATCCCAGGGCAAGCAGGAATAGAAATGCCTGACCGGGAATTAAACCCAGTTGATTAAGCAGCAGAAAAACTCCTGCAATGATTAAAAGAATCCCGCCTTTATAAGTTTTACTCATAACAAACAACTCCTTCGTTTTTCTTAATTTTAGTTCAGAAAAATATGCCTGCCCAGTAACTGCAGTCATTGATTGGTAACTTATTAATGTGACCCGGGTCATAATATTAGAGGGGATAGCGATTAGAATAAATTATTTTTGAGAGCAAGAAGAACTGCCTGGGTTCGATCACTCGTACCCAGCTTTCCGTAAATAACACTAACCTGATTTTTAACCGTTCCTTCACTGAGGAAAAGCCTGGCGGCAATATCGCTGTTGCTGAGGCCTTCAACCATCAAAGCGAGGATTTCTTTTTCCCGCCTCGTTAAAGTTTCAGTTATAAATCCATTCCTTTGTTCCTCCAAAACAGCTCCTGATCCGGATGCCTTTTCAACAAGCTTGGCCGCAATTTCCGGCTGTAAAACTATATCGCCACGATAGGTGGCACGGATTACTGCAAGCAGTTTTTCGGAAGGCAGATCTTTCAGCAGGTAGGTTTTGGCTCCCGCTTTTAGTGCCTTGATTATAAGTTCGTCATCATCAAAAGTTGTTACTACAATGACGCCGGCTGCCACATTCTCGGCAGAAATTAACTTTGTCGCTTCCACACCATCCATCTCCGGCATGCGGATGTCCATCAAGACAACATCGGGTTTTAACCTGCGGCAAAGTTCCAGCGCTTCATTGCCATTAGCAGCGGTAGCCAGTACTTCCATATCTTCTTCCAAATCGAGAATAGTCTTAAGCCCTTCTCTCATCAAACGCTGGTCATCGGCTATAACTATTTTAATTTTATCGTTCATAATTAAAGTCCCTCCAGGGTCAGCCTGACTAAAAACCCACCGGATTTTAGACTATCAAAAGATACATTGGCTCCCAAATCAACAGCACGTTCACGGATCCCCCGCAAACCGTGCCCTTCAGATAATTCAACATATCCTTTCCCGTCATCCTCAACTTCAAGGAGCAAACCATCTTCATTTCGCTTCAGGCAAACTTTAATCAGGCTCGCTTCACCATGCCTGACACTGTTCGTTATACTTTCCTGAATTATCCTGTAGAGGGTTGTTTCCAGCGAGGGAGATAAATTATGTATTTCATCAAGTTCAAATTGCATACGAATATCACTTCCTGAATAGTCGCGGGCTAAACCTTTAATGGCAGCAGTAAAATCCATCTTATCCAGATCGCCGGGCCGCAAAGCTTTAACAGTCAGGCGCACTTCATCAAGTCCTTTGCGAGCCTGTTCCTGGCTTTTACCGATCTCCATTAGAGCTCTTTGAGGATCTTTTTGCAGTAATTTTTTCCCGGCTTCCAGGCTGACTATTACTGCTGTCAGTGTATGGGCCAGTGTATCATGAAGCTCGCGGGCCAGGCGGGATCGCTCTTCCACTGCTATTAGCTGTTCCCGTTCCTTACTGACCTCAATTAATTTATGGTAGGCGTTTTCCACTTCCGCACGAGAACGCTCCAACTGTTCCAGAGCGTTTTCTGCCCGCTCTTTTTCCTCAATCTGCCTGCGAGCCATGTAACTAAAGGCATAAGCAAAAAAGAAAAACAGACAATTGATCATAACTGCTGCCATATTATCCCAATTAAGTGTTGAACGCCAACTGAATCCAACTGCACTGACAGCGGGAAATCCGATCAGAGATATAAAAAAAATTCTCTCTCCATTTGGGCGTGGATAGATAAGCAGACTTTCGGCTATCAAGATTACCAGTAGTATTCCGCCAACCGAAGTGCCGTCCAGAAAAATAAAAGTAAAAACTATGAGCATTTGTAAATAAAGGCTGGGGACACTCAGGGACGGCATTTTTACATCAAGATAATTTGAGCGGATACTGTCTGTCGCAAAAACAAAAAAGAAAGGAATCAGGGGGCCGGTGATTATAAATCCACTGTGGCTGAAAACAACCCAGAGCACGGCGAGATAACCGCCATACTTTGCCAAATTTAAAATGAAAGCAGTTTTTCGATCCATAGCAGATAACAGCCCGGGATCATTTGGCTCAACTGGAAATAATATTGATCACAGGGGCAACCTCCTGAACCATTATAGCACAGCTTCAATATCATGCAGCCAATCCTTGCAACCCTGCTGAAGTGCCTTGCAAAAAAAACTTTTTTATATTATAATATTAAAATATAGCAATGGTTTAAACAGGAGGCGAAATAAATGAAAAAAGCTGCTTTAGCATTATTACTGGGGTGGTTTCTCCTGATTCTGCTAACATCCTGCAGCACAGTGGATCAGGCAGATCAGCCGACAACCGGAGAAAATGCTATAAACGCTGTTGAAGAGGAAGAAATCAAACAGGCCGAATATATTAAGCTTACTCCCGAAGAAGCAAAAGATATGATTGATAATAATGATGTAATTATACTGGACGTGCGCACAGAGGAAGAATTCCGCCAGGGACATATAGAAGGCGCTATCTTAATCCCCGATTATGAACTTGATGAGCTTGCCGGAGAAAAGCTGCCGGATAAAGATGCCACAATACTTATCTATTGCAGATCAGGAAACCGCAGTAAGCTTGCCTCAAATCTCCTGATCGGAATGGGTTACCAGAATGTATACGATTTCGGGGGTATTCTTGACTGGCGTTATGGAGAAGTTCAGGGCGAGCCAGGCAATTAAGTTTGAAAGGGGAGATTTCAATGGCAGAGCTAAAAATGGCAGAGACTAAAGTACCATGGTATAAAAGAATTTCACCGTGAATACTGATCTATTTACTGCTGGGAGCAGTATTTGGGTTATATAGCTTGATACAATATCTGGTTCAGTAGCATAACAGATTAAAGACAGCAGTTTTTATATCTGAACACTGCCGAACAGCTTTATTTGACATTAGCTTTTTTTCAGGATATATGCAATTAATACTGAGGGAGCACTTAAAAGTGCTCCCTGGTTTACACAACTGGATTTTTCAAAATATATATGTTAATTTTCTCCGTTTTGATCATCTTCCGTTTTTTTACGCCAACCATTAATATAATCATAATCCTTATCAAAATATAGTTTAAAGGGTTGAGAAGAAGTTTCTTTCCAGCTAACCAGCCTAATTACCAGATGCATTAAAAACCGATAGATAAATAAAATTAGAATCCCCAGAAAACAATATAATAGCAATTGCAAAAAGAAGTTTTCTGGCATATTCTGTTTAATTATTTCTAAAAGGCTGTTGATAAACTCCATTTTTCATATCCGTCTTTCATTCTTTTGAAGCCGGATTGTTTTAATTAATAATACCACATTATAATTAAACACCATATCTTGGGTGCAAATTTGAGCTTTCTCCTCCGTTAAATATTAGTTTCGTATTTTCCCTCTTGCCTCAAACCATAATCGCTACAGGCCAATCCACCCATCCCGATCTTAATAATAGCAAGTCAAATTGTCGTGTGCTAAAATAATGCTAACCGGAAGTCGATTCACTGTAACTGCACAATCGGGATTGTCTGATTATCAAATAATGGAAAAGGTGCCAATATGCAAGAAAAAAGAAACAGTGAGCCAGAAAAGAAAGATTCTATATCAAATAAGAATGAGATATACAGGAGAGCGGGCCTTAAAGACGTTGACGACATCTACAGGATTGCCTCAAAGATGCAGCTTGAAAACAAGCCGGATTTAATGTCATCAAGAGGGTTTTTAATTGATCATTATACCTCTCATCCGGAAATAAAAGATGATTTGGAAGATAATATTTTTAGTTCAATATTCCTGGTTTGCGAGACCAGGAAAGGGATTCTGGGGTTTTTGCATGGTTATGACAGTGAACAATGGTTAAAGCAAAGACCTCATCTGAGTGGAATAAACGGTACCAAAATAGTTTGGATAGAGAGCACTTTAAATAAGCTCGGAATTTCCAGCATTGAAAATTTTAACAGCTTCGGGGTAATTGATAAAATTTCTGTTGATAAGACCCTGGGCAAAAAACGGGTTGCCTTTAACTTAATCAGGCTCTTTGCCAAGTTGTTATTGGAAAAAGAAAAAAAGTATGTAATGTCTGAGATAGTTACCCGTGTATATGAAAAAGATAAACCATTGGATATAAAAAATAAGGCATCCATAAAATTCCACAGGAAACTTGGCTTTCATAAAGTAGGGGATACCGAAAAATACAGTTATGATGATACCTTCCTAAAAGACAAAGGTTATTTTAAGGATGAAATCTATCTTGCTAGGATAAATGACCTTCCCTACCAGTATAAGAGAATATTCAGGGCAATTAAGTAATAAATGTACAGGGGAAGTGATCTAAATAAAGAAAACCATTTTGATTCTCGGTGACCAGTTGAGCCGGAACATCAGTGCACTCGAAGACGCTGATAAGATTAATGATATCGTCCTTTTTATAGAGGCAAAAGATGAAAGCAACCACGTAAATCATCACCAACAAAAAATTGTGCTGGTTCTTGCAGCAATGCGCCATTTTGCCGAATCACTCCGCCAAGAAGGTTTCAATATTGACTATATCAAGCTCGATAACCCTGGAAACAGCGGTTCACTAAGCCAGGAGTTAGCTCTCGCTCTTAAACGCCATCGATCCGATCAGCTGGTCGTCACAGAACCGAGTGAGTACAGAATGTCTGAATATCTGCATGAGTGGCAAGCTGAGCTGGGAATTTCGATTGAAATAAAAAATGACAACCGTTTCTTATGTTCAAAAAACAGCTTTGCAGAATGGGCTAAGGGTAGAAAAACCCTGCGCTTGGAAAACTTCTACAGGTATATGCGTCGAAAAACCGGATTACTTATGGATGGCGACAAACCTGAAGGGAACCGGTGGAATTATGATAGTCAAAACCGCCGGACAATTCCTGCAGGCTTTAAATTTCCCGAACATCTTATTTCCGTTCCCGACAAGATCACACTCGATGTCATTAGTATAGTCAAAAAGACTTTTGGGAATCATTTCGGCAAAACTGATAATTTCAACTGGGCTGTTACTCGTAAGGATGCCTTGAATAAATTTAATCATTTTATCCAAACAGGACTGCCCACTTTTGGTGATTATCAGGATGCCATGCACTCAGGTGAAGCTTACCTTTTTCACTCAGCAATATCACCTTATCTTAATCTTGGCCTGCTCAATCCTGATGAAGTTTGCAGGTCTGTAGTGCAGGCTTATTACCGGGGCCTGGCACCTTTAAACTGTGCAGAAGGTTTTCTAAGGCAGGTGCTGGGTTGGCGTGAATATGTGCGGGGTATCTATTGGTTAAAAATGCCCGGCTACAAAAAGAGCAATTACTTCGATGCACAACGCCCCCTTCCGGAATTCTACTGGACGGGCAAAACTGATATGAACTGTTTAAAAGAGGTAATCAGTCAAACCTGCCAGCATGCTTATGCGCATCATATTCAGCGTCTAATGATCACCGGTAATTTTACACTTCTGGCCGGTATTAAACCATCTGAAGTTGAAGAATGGTACCTGATTGTTTATGCTGACGCGTTCGAGTGGGTCGAATTGCCCAATACACATGGTATGGCACTTTATGCAGATGGGGGCTTGCTGGCGTCAAAACCTTATGCAGCATCAGCCGCTTACATAAACCGGATGTCAGATTATTGCAGGCATTGCCATTACAAACACGATATTAAAAGCGGAAATGAAGCTTGCCCTTTTAACTATCTTTACTGGAATTTTCTAATAGCCAACGAAAATAAACTTAGATCCAATCCACGAATGGGCTTGCCTTATAAAATGCTGGCCCGTATGCCTACAGAGCAGCGAATATTAATCCAAAATGATGCTGAAAACTTCCTGAACTCACTTTCTACCCCGGTATATTAGTTTTGTCATATTAACACAAGTAAGGGCGATTTTTTACGGTTTGCCTTACAGGCATGATCACAGCTTAAAACAGGGCAGCTTACTCTTTCAGATCTTCCATAATTTGTTTATATTCTTCGCGGTCAATTTTGCCTTTGGCATAACGCTCTCTTACTTCCTGCAGGGCCCTGTCATGCTCAGGTTTTACAACAGCGGATCCGCTCGAAGATGATTTTGTACTGTTTACAGCAAGCACTATAACAACCACAATCACGGCAGCAATAAAAAGCCAAAAGAAAAACATCAGGATACCTCCGATCCCAAATCCCCAGTCCCACATATGGTACATAATAATCTTTCCTTTCCTTCATTAAGTTCTGACGTTCTTAATTAAATTATACTACATCTGTGAACCCCAAATAGCAGATTTATTAAGCATGGGATCTGTGTCCTGGTAATATCAATGCTATAAACAGCAGAGGGCCGGCCCCTTCACTTCTTTTGCCGGATATCAGACAGGCGAAATTATGGTATGATGAAATAAATTGGGACTTTAAGATTCGACTCTTACTAATTGAATACTGATAGGAGGCAAACCCATGATTGCAACAGAAGTGTTTGGCCGGACAGGTCATCTCAGCACCAGGACAATCTTTGGCGCAGCGGCACTAAGCCGGGTGACACAGGATGAAACAGATAACACTTTTGAGATATTATTAAAATATGGAGTCAATCATATTGACACGGCGGCAAACTATGGCGATGCGGAAATCCTGATCGGTCCATGGATGAAAGAGTATCGGCATAAATTTTTTTTAGCAACTAAAACGGATAAACGTACTTATAAAGAAGCCAAAGAGGAGCTGCTGCGTTCCCTGAAACGATTGCAAGTTGACAATGTGGATTTATGGCAGATGCATCTGCTGGTGGATTCTGAAGATTGGGAAGTTACCATGGGGCCGGGAGGAGCGCTGGAAGCATTTATAGAAGCTCGCGAAGAGGGACTGACCCGCTTTCTGGGTGTAACAGGACACGGCCTGATCGCGCCTTCAGTTCACCTTCGCAGTTTAGAACGGTTTAATTTCGATTCAGTCTTATTTCCATACAACTATCAGTTGATGCAAAATCCACAGTATACAATCGCTGCGGAGCAATTGCTGTCGGTTTGTAAAACAGAACAGGTTGCGGTTCAGACAATAAAATCCCTGTCTGCCGGTCCCTGGGGCGAAAATAAACCGACCCGCGCCACCTGGTATCAACCCCTGGAAAACCAGGAGGATATTGATCTGGCAGTGCATTGGATATTGAGCCACCCTCAACTCTTTCTTAACACAGTCGGGGATATTTATCTCTTACCCAAAGTATTGGGTGCTGCAGCCCGGTTTGTGCAAGGTCCGTCTCAGGCAGAGATGCAAAAAATGTTTGAACGGGTTGGTATGCAACCCTTATTTGAGTAAGTTTAATGCTCTTTCGGACATTCGAATTGCCGGGGCGTGGGCAGTAATCAGCATGAAGTATTCGCTGCCTGTCTTGCGTTCGAGCTATTTATTTACCTTTAATCTCGAACAAATTCCCGTCAAAATCCTTGATAAACGTGACCAGATAATCACCTTTGGGTACCCGAATTATATCAACCTTATTTCTGTGGCATTTTCCCAGAAATTCTTCGAGGTTTTCAACTTCAAAACAGACATGGTCGAATAACCGGCTGTTATAATCGCCATTACTATAAACGAAAATCTCAAAACGAAAAGATTCGCCTGCATAATATATTTTTTTCACCCCGGCATCCTGTCCGAATATGGCAGTGGACATTTCAGTCGGTAAAAATTCCGGGTCGAGTTTTTTAAAACCCAAAAGCCCCTCATAAAAACAGTCAGCTTTTTCTTCCGAGCTGCAGGTTAATCCTACATGGAGCAGGTCCATTACTAATCCTCCCTTGTCTGTTTCAATTCAGCTGGCCGGATGATGACCTTAATTGAATCTTCCCCTTCCATTACCAGTCGGAAGCCTTTCTCGATATCCTCCAGAGGCAGAGTATGGGTTATCAGATCATCGACAACTATTTTGCCAGATGCAATCAAATCCAGGGCTTCGGTCAGATCAGAAGGGCAGCAGTAATAGGATGTAAGAATTCGGATTTCCCTGGTCCAGAAATTTGCCAGCGGTATGGAAACCTTTTTCTCCGGGCCGGGTACTGCAAACAGGATAACGGCGCCACCTGTATCGACAGTTTCCCAGGCCTGCTCAACTGCAGAGGTTGAAGATGTGCACAAAAATACGACATCAGCTTTTCGGCCGGTTTCGTCAATTAATTTTTGCGCAACATTCTCTGAGGCATCGATGGCAAGATCTGCACCTGCATTACGGGCAAGTTCCAACCGTTTGGGGTTAACATCCGTTGCAACAACAGCAGCATTTTTTAATTTGGCTAGCTTTATTTGGAGTAACCCGGACATACCGCAGCCGAGCACAAGGGCTGTCTGCCCCTTTTTCAGTCCGGCAAGTCGCTGGGCCCTGACCACGCAGGCAAGCGGCTCTATGAAAGTGCTTTGATCAAAGGTCACGCGATCAGGCAGCAGGTAGGTCCCGTTTTCTACCAGGGCCCCTGGAACCAGGACGTACTCGGCAAATCCACCGGGAAGCCTTTCTTTTACCTGTGAGCACTGGGGGTGATGTCCTTCCTTACAATAATAACATTGCATGCACGGAACCTTGGGCGCAATAAACACTCTGTCTCCCGGTTTGAATTTGCCGACAGCAGAACCGACCTTCACCACTTCTGCGCCGACTTCGTGCCCCTGCACAAGCGGAGCCCTGGGCAGGCGGTAC
>JBNJHN010000016.1:14197-18644 GCA_051748565.1 Bacillota bacterium
CTGTCTCCCGGTTTGAATTTGCCGACAGCAGAACCGACCTTCACCACTTCTGCGCCGACTTCGTGCCCCTGCACAAGCGGAGCCCTGGGCAGGCGGTACCATTCAACGATATCACTCCCGCAGATTCCACAGGACATTACCTTAACCAGAATCTCATTACGTCCCGGTTCAGGAGTCGACATCTCTTCTATCCTGATATCCTTGTTGTTATACCAGACGGATACTTTCACATGAGCCTCCACTACGGCTTTAATGGTCCGCTTTTATTTTAACGTTTTATATAGTTCGTAGGCCATTTCCGGAGTTTCATTTTTGTGGACCACTGCATTTACAGCCTGGATCATAGCCAATGGAGCGTCGGATTGGAAAATATTACGGCCCATATCCACACCCGCCGCCCCTTCCTGTATAGCCTTGTAGGCCATTTTGAGGGCATCAAATTCCGGGATTTTCTTGCCGCCTGCTATCACAATCGGTACCGGGCAACAGGAAGTAACCGTTTCAAAACCGTCCTCGATATAATAACTCTTAATATAATGGGCGCCAAGTTCGGCGCAAATCCGGGTAGCAAGCCTGAAGTAACGGGCATCCCTGGTCATCTCTTTTCCCACCGCAGTTACGGCAAGGGTGGGAATTCCGTAACGGGTCCCGATATCGACCATCCTGGTCATATTGATAATCGATTCCCGCTCGTACTCTCCGCCGACGAATACCTGCACAGCCATGGCGCTGACATTCAACCGGATGGAGTCTTCAATATCCACCGCAATCTCTTCGTTGGAAAGCTCTTTAAGGATACTGGTTCCACCGGAAACCCTGAGAACAATTGCTTTTGTAGTAGAGGGAGGAATCACGGTTCTCAGGATTCCCCGGGTTAGCATTAAAGTATCTGCATAAGGCACCAGCGGCAAAATATTGATATCAACACGTTCAAGGCCCTGGGTTGGCCCTTGAAAATAGCCATGATCGAAGGCCAGCATAACAGTCCGGCCCGAATCAGGATTGAAAATGCGGGCAAGCCGGTTTTTCATACCCCAATCAAGCGAATTCGATCCTTTAAGGTAAAATCCTTCTGTTTCCTGGGAAATGTCGCAATAGTATTGTTTGGACTCAGTTAAATTATCCGGGTCGGGCATTTCAATACTCCTCTCCGCAAACTTTAATTCAAGTGCACCGGGTTTAAAAAAACTGATTTACCCGTAATAATTATAGCAATTTTCTGTAATGATGGTCAACGAATCCTCAAGATTGTTTTCAATATCATAGACTTGCAGGTTTAAACAGCAATAAAGGTGTACGGAACAGCCCCGCTGCCCCCATGAATATGGGAGGGCAGGGTTTTATAAATTAATGTGGAAGTCAGTTTTACTGAAAAGCATGATATTTATAGTCATCATTGAAAATTGAGCCTTCTGTTAATAACGACAGTAGATATCAGGGAGGCGTTACCCCGATGAAACAGCAACCTTCATCCAGGACTTATCGTCTGAAGCAGATTCCGGAGCTGGAAAATCTCAGTATCGAAGTTGAAGCCTGCGGTGGTAATTTAAGATGCAAAATTAATGGTAAGATCTCCCCCTTGCTGCGCTTTCTAATCAAACGTTTTTTTTCATCTCACTCGTCACTCGGCACCCTGGCCAGTGTAAATGGAAGTAATATCTATTCGCTATACTTCCCTCCCATTCCCAGCCCGGCCCACGAGCGGCTCTTCGAATCATTTCTATCCACCTACGTCTTTAAAAAACCGAAACCAATGGCTGCTACTATCGGGATCACCAGCCAGTGCCAGTATAAATGTATTCACTGCAGCGCTGCGGGCCGCAGCACCAAACAGCCGGAGATGTCAACGGAGGAGATCAGGCGGGTTATCGGAGAATGCCTGGATCTGGGAGTAAGCAACATTACCTTTACCGGTGGAGAACCGCTGCTGCGGCAGGACCTGGCCACTTTTATCGCATCTGTGCAGCCTCAACTGGCAGTATCCCAGGTATTTACGAATGCTGCGGCCCTTACACCTGAGCGAATTGCGGAAATGAGCTCAGCAGGAGTCTACGGCCTGCAGGTGAGCCTGGATTCACCCGAACCGGCAGAGCATGATCGCTTACGCGGTTCAGCAGGAGCTTTTAAGGCCGTAGAAAAGGGAATCATTGAAGCACGCCGGGCCGGCCTCCTGGTAGGCGTTTCCACTTATGCAACCCGCAGTCGCGTCTGGGAGGATCATTTCCTGCCACGCATGGCTGATCTTACCGCCGGCTGGGGCGCCCAGGAATTGACCGTCTTTGATGCCATCGAAATCGGCGGCTTACTCGGCAGAAAAGATCTCACACTCGACCATCTTTCCCGCTGGAAACTTCTTAAGCAGATGGGTTCGGTTAACCGGCGCTACAGGGGAAAAATGAGGGCTGTGACACAGAGTTGGACCAACAGCGGTCGGGGCTTTTCAAGGCTTATCGGCTGCCTGGCCGGAAATTTTCAGTTTCATATCACTTCCGGGGGTGAATTTACCCCCTGTGATTTTACACCACTGTCGTTCGGAAATATCCGGGAGTCATCGGTCACGGAACTCTGGCAGAAATTGTTATCCCACCCGGCTTACCACCACCGCAACCTGCGCTGCCGGATGCAAAACCCGGATTTTCGCAGAAAATATATCGAAACGATCCCGAAAGGGGAAGATCTACCCTACAGGCTTATATATTAGAAACCGAAGCGGATTGCCTCTCGGAATGCGTCCCCATACCTCCCGTATGCAGCATGACAAAACCAATCGGCTCTTCGCCAGCATATATAGCCCTGAACCAAGCTTTATCACAAAAATATGCCTGGGCAATAGATACAGCATTAACAGCTACCATTTTGCGCTGCCAGGAAGATAAAGTATCACTGAGGTTACATATTTGCCTGACCCTATCTGCGGTAATTTCTCTCAGGATGATTTCTGTTGGTTGATTGTTATACTGCTTCATTCTAAGTGTCTCCATTTCCGAAAAGGATTAACGCATGGGCGATTGGACGGGTTTTAATCTTTACGGCTGCTTTGTATAAATGTTTAACCGGTTGTCACAGGTATAATAGGTTTGGAGCAAACAAACAGTAATGCTTTACATCAGCTTTTAGCATCCCATAATGTATTAAACCGGGAAATCCTTTTGTCTCGTTTTTATACTCAATAACCTCGATATTTCTGGCTCCCCTTGAAGGAATTTTCAGGGAGTTTATCAGCCCCGGTCTCGAAGCAGAATCCGTGTTTAAATTTCACACGTTGATCGCGATGCTGGCATATGCAGTGATTTTCTGGGGAATTGCCTCACTGATCAACCTGAAAGTCGAACGGGAGAGAATTTATATCTAAAAGTAATTCTAAGGTACTGCCCCCTAACCGATTACATTTTTTTGATCTATTAATCCGGGGGCAGTATTGCATTTATTTTTAAGGTTCCTGTTTTTCACCACTTCCAGATGGTCTTATATACTTCCCGCTAAAATAGATAAAGCTGATCGTTAATACCAGAACTATAGCTCCGAGTATAAACCAACTTCCGTAATAATTTCCCCTTATGTCGGCAACCAGGCCGAAGAGCGGCGGAGCAATAACAGTGCTGGTACGGGGAAAAACTAAAGCCAGACCAGTTACCATCCCGACATGTTTGGCTGTTACCAGCTCACTTACGGCTGTAAAGTAAATGGCTATTGTCCCCAGGATACAAAACCCGAGCAGGAAAGATAAGATAAGAATCGTATAGGAAGGCAGTGCAAAGCGGCTTACTATCAGAGCAAAAAACATGGTCAAAACGAAAATGAGGATTCCGAGGAGGGCAAGCCCTTTTCTCCTGTCACCTTGAAATACTTTTTCGTTAATCAGTCCCCAGAAAGGCTGGCCGAGTATACCTCCAACATGAAATGTGCCCAGCCCCAGGCCGGCAAAAGCAGCGCTGAAATTCAGATCCTGGGTCAGAAAAAGAGGGTAATGCCCGGTTATCGATGAAATGCTGATCCCAAAAACGATGCCCATGGAAAATATACTCAGGAGATAACGGTTCCCCAGTAAATATGACAGATCTTCTTTAAAAGTTTTAAGTTCGCCTTCCGGGGAGCTCTTCTTCTCGATTTCTGAAGAATCCAGTGGATGATAATATCTGAAGATAAAGAGAGCAACTGCGACTGCAAAAACACTGCTGATAAGCAGGGCTGTTCGCCAGCCGATCATTTCTCCGAAATATGGAAGCGTAACCGCTCCCAAAATACCACCGATACCTCCGCCGCCGTGAACAATACCCATGTAAAAACTTCTTTTTGAAGGATCGGCCAGCTCAACGACCCCCCTGTTAACAGACGGTGTAACAATACTAAAAGCGATTCCGGTAAAGAAAGCAAGAACCAGAAGGATCCCATATAGTGGAGCGACTGAATGAAGGCCCATCATCAACCCGATCACACCAACACTGAG
>JBNJHN010000016.1:18744-34908 GCA_051748565.1 Bacillota bacterium
ATTCAAACCAAAACCAATCCTATCAATTTTTTCAATTTGCCTAATCGATAAAGGTTTATCCTTTATCAAATACCAGGCAGCAATCATAAGTTAATTCCCGATTATATTATACCCATAATTTCAGTGCATCCACTAGATAACCTACTGCCATTTTCCTTTGAACATTCTTTATAGCAGGATATCCTTGCGCTGCTAAGACTATTTTGCCTGGTAAACCTTTTTGGTATCGGTGATCGCCAGATCTGATGAAATCCTTACATAATTTTCGATATCTTCAAGGTGATCATATACCAATTTCTCATTAACACCGGCGGGTACGTAAACTACAAAAAGTGCCCGGTTAGTACCGGGATTTATTTTTGTTCTTGAGTCAGGTCCCTTTATAATGCTCGATATGACTCCTGCAGCATCGGTAATCAGCATATCATCCTTTACTGCCAGGATATCTTTACCGCTGATACCCGTGTATTCTTCACTACCGGTTGAAATTTTGCCCTCAAGGGGAAGCTGGATCTTCTCCAGGTCGTGACCGGCAGTTAAAAGCATATTTTTCAGCTCGGCCATAAACATTGCTTCCACCAGGGAAGACACTGTTGGGATAGGTTTCCCCCCGGCTACCGATTCCAGTTGATGCAGGACATGATAGTTATTGCCAAATTTTCTGTAGTAAGTATCATAAACATCTATCGGGTGCATGGATTTTAATTTTTTGCGTGAAAACTCCTTATATCTGATTCTTAACTCTTCCTCAAGTTCTCTTTTATGCCGGTTCAACTCTTCATTTGACTTTTCATTGGTAACATTCAACATAGCCAGAATACCTACTGAAGCACCGGGGTACTTACCGGCCAATTCGTTAATTTTAATAATCATGCTTACCCCCCCCTCTTGTCCGGGTAATACTTGGATCATTCAAGAGCCAACCTTAATATTTTTGACATGCAGTGAAGCTTCCTCATCTTTTTCCGGTGCTTTCTGCTCTAATATTTTAAATTTTGATACCTGGACCAGGATTACGCCACCGAGAATGATTAATGCAGCAACGATGGTTTGTGCTGTCACTACCTCGTTTAAGATCAGGTAGCCCAGGATAACAGCCACGACAGGATTTACATAAGCATACGTACCTGCCTTGGCCATGGGAAGCGCTTTAATCATGTAGTTAAATGCAGTATAAGCAAGGATAGAACCGATAAAAATAAGGTAAAAAAGCGCTAAAAGTCCGTCAGTAGATGCTTCTGCCAAGCTTATACCGCCAGAAAAAGATGCAGCCAGCAAAAACAGTGTTCCTGCCGCAAACATTTGGATCCCAATATTGGGCATTATAGAGCCACTGACAATTCTTCTTTTCAAGTATATCGAAGCTATGGCCCAGTTTAATGCAGCAGCAAGGACCGCCAGCATGGCTGGCAACGTTCGACCTTCCAAAGTAAGGTGAGGGTTGAAAAGATAAATAACCCCTATAAAACCGATAATAAGGCCAACCCAGCCCAACCTGCCTATCCGGTGTTCATGGGGATATATTACCTCGATCAAGCCTATGAATAAAGGAGTTGCAGCCAGCAACAATGCAGTCAACCCCGAATCTATCCACTGCTCTGCCCAGCAAACCAGTCCATTACTGATGAATAGAAGCATAATACCAGCAAATGCCATTGTTTTATAGTGATCAAAGCGATCCGGAAATTTCCACCCCATCAACCTGGAAATCAGCAACATAATTAAACCGGCAGTAAAAAACCTTACGCCGGCAAAGACTAAAAATGGCATATCTGTAACCCCAACCCGGATAGCAAGGTAAGTTGAACCCCAAACCAGGCAAACAGTAAGATAAGATAAGATTGCCAAATACCTTTTATAAATCATGAGCTATTCACCATTCCAATCCCTGTAATATTGCCAGCTGCTTATATGTATTAAGATCATAGTTCATGGGGCAGGTCTTGAAATATAAAGTTTTTACTTAGAGCTGAGAATAAATTCTACAGAAAAGTAATATTTCAAGACCTGACCCTGCTGTTTTTAACTCCGGCACTCTGCTTCTACTATTTTCCAGAACTCTTCTATCAGGTAACTACAGAACGGGCCTGGCACAGCCTCAGTTATCATATGGCCATCTATTTTTCTAACCGGAGATATTTCCATACCGGTAGAAGTGGTCCAAACTTCAGTTGTCCTTTTTAAATCATCTGCTTTAAAAGGTTCCTCTATAATTGGGATGTGGCTATTGTTAAATATTCTGAGGGCTATTTTTCTGGTTATTCCAGCCAGGATCAGTCGGGATTCAGGGTGTGTGAAAACAGTTCCATTTAGTACAGCAAAAATGTTGGTCCTCGTTCCTTCCGTAATTGTGCCATCCGGGCGAAAGAGTATCGCTTCTCCGGCGTCAGCCTCTTTTGCTTTTTGCAAGGCCATTACATTGGGCAGTAGATTGATTGATTTGATATGGCAGTTCATCCATCGCTCATCAGGCAAGGTAATACAATCTATAGGATTCATGTTAATTTTAGATGCAGGATAACCTATATCCAGAATATAAATGAGGAATGTGGGTGCGACCCTTTCAGGGAAGAAATGATCACGTGGTGCACAACCCCTGGTTACCTGCATGTATATAAAACCATCAGAAATTTTACTATTGTCGATTAAATTCTTAACCGTCAGTTGAACTTCCTCGGCTGAGTAAGGGAGTTCAATGCTGATAGCATTACAGCTTCTTTGCAACCTTTCAAAGTGATCCGAAAGTCTAAAGGGTTTGCCATTATAAATTTTTACAACATCATATACCCCATCACCAAAGAGAAAACCCCTGTCCTGTACTCCAATCTTTGCATCATCAAGTTCGCAGAGATTGCCATTTAACCAGGCTAAGTTTCCCACCACGAAAACCCCTCTTAACTCAAATTATATTTCGGCCCTGGCAGCAGTGTTTCATAATTACTCATTAACATCACTTTCTTCAACAACCGCCACAAGATCTAACAGCTCAGGTTATTAGAATTATAGCACAGGGCAAAAATATGCGGGAAATATATGAACTTCTGGAGCCTATGGCAGACTTGCCCTTTAATGTGGATTATGCGCAGGTTTTTTAATCGTAGGGTCAGGTCTTGAAATATAAAGTTTTTACTTAGAACTGAGAATAAATTCTACAAAAAAGTGATATTTCAAGACCTGGCCCCAATATTCTTTTTCATCATTGAAAGCAGCTTTACTCCTCTTCCTTTAAATTGAGAAAAAACAACCCCCTGCGAAACCAACTTTAACACCAGATCAGGTTCAGTAACAATAGTTCCCGAAACAACACTGACCCCACGTTCAAACCATAACGGTGAAAGCGGAGTAGTTGGGCCGAGAACCATGACGAGGGCATCTTTACGGCAAAGAGCAAGCAGCTTATCCATAGTCCCGTTTAATAGCGCCGTGCCCGTGATAGCCGCTACATCAGCCTGTGGCAGAATTTGATCTGCCTCATCTGCAGGCAAATCGTCCAGACGTGGGCGTTTCTCCAATACCCATAATTTATCAACCATTTCCCGCAGGCGGGGAACAAAAGGGAAATGCCCAACGATACAAACCTTCTTACCTTTTCCATATTCCATCAATAAATCGGCAGCGTTTATGTTCTGACAGGATTGGAGCGGAACCTCGATCAGCGAATTTATAGCCGCCAGGGCAATACTCCGCTCCAATATACTTGAGGAGGTATAATAATTGCATAGTTCTAACGCAGTCTTATTAACAAGGTTGCCGGCTTCTTGCACAGGCGCTCCGGAAGAGTGATCATGTTCGGAGACGGTTGAAGCAAGACCGCAATAACTGCTCCAAACTGCGGTCCAAAAAGGACCAATCCTTACATCATTGACCTGTATATCTCTTTTAATGCTATTCAAGATTTCCTCGAGTAAAAGCAAAAGACACACTCTCCTTTTATTTTTTTGGCTGTTCTTTTGTACCGGGATTTCCTTTCGCAATCTCGCCGGTTTTCTTCCAGTCAATATAACTCTTTATGGCATGGTGAAGTGCAGCTGTCCCCAGGTTGGAACAATGTACTTTCTGATCGGATAAACCACCAATGGCTTCGACAACATCCCATTCGGTAATTTCGAGAACTTCTTTTAGTTCTTTCCCATCTGCTAATTCAGTTAAAATACTTGTTGTGGCAATTGCAGCGGGGCAGCCGCAGGCTTCAAACTTAATTTCTCTTATTCGCCCATTTTTTACCTTGATATAAATACACAAATAGTCACCGCAACAAGGGTCTCCGATAGTGCCTATGCCATCTGCATCTTCGATCCTGCCAACATTTCGTGGATTCCTGAAATGCTCAATCAGTTTTTGTGTATACATTCCGGTCACCTTCTATAAGGTTTTTAAAAAGTCGCTCAATGGTTTACTCTCGATTAAATCCACAGTAAGAATCTAAGGGCTCGTCTATTGCTTAATCTCTATATCTGGTTTAATTAAATACTTAAACAAAATCCAAAGACGGTGACCGGATCTTTACCAGAGAAATCTGTCTCACTTAAACGGCATCTCCAATAACAAAAATACTTACTGTTCGCTTATTGCGATTGCTTCACTGGGGCATTCTTCTGCGGCTTCCCGGCATTCTTCCTCATACTGTTCTGGAATTGGGTTAACTTTGACCACTGCTCTTTCTTCTCCAAGCTCGAATACTTCCGAACAGATCTCTTCACAAATCCCGCAAGCAGTGCATTCATCATTGATGCTTACCTTCAATATTTTCTCCTCCTTTCATCAAATTGATGAAAAATACTTTCCTTGAAAACTATTTTTATCACCATTACAAGTTTA
Organism: Bacillota bacterium; assembly: GCA_051748565.1. Classification (GTDB taxonomy): domain Bacteria; phylum Bacillota; class Dethiobacteria; order DTU022; family DTU022; genus SKPH01. The sequence continues at coordinate 23,563 of JBNJHN010000016.1, forward strand.
GCGGCATACATATGTGATATCACAATTAAATCTTGTTCAATTTGTTTCACATCAGCGGATCCATGTTAAGTGCAGGGTGTCCATTTTCTTCAAGAAAAGGCAAAATCTCTTCTACTGAAACACCGACTGTTTCATCGGCAATTTTATCAACGAAGTCAGCACCGAGACCTGCTTCTTCAGCCCTCTCGCGTAAAGAATCGCCAAGTGAATCTTTTAATTCCCTGGGCATCCAGGCCAGGCGCCCCAGACCACCGTCGGCGCTGATGAACTTCTTGCTCAGAACATATGATCGGCCGTGGCCCATAAAGCCGGGAGTCTGAATCCCTCCACCTACCGAACCAGCCAGAGTTGAGAAAGTCATCCCGACAGGAGTATCACCGCTGTATTCACGGGTAGTAATCATTACTCCATTAGCTTCGGGCATAATGGCCATAATACATTCAAAGCAACCACAGGAAGTCATCGGACGATCCAGAAAGCTGTATATTGAACATTCCTCAATGGTACGGTTGGAATTCGTGTAAACATACTCGTTGATGGACTGCCAGATGCCTTTCTCTTTGTCAACCAGTCCTTCCTTTTCAACCGGACGGTTTGGCCCAGTCGCATCGATCTCGTAAGCAGCCTTAGCGTCAAGCCAACTCACCGCACCGCAGAGCCCAAGGCGTTCGGGGGTCACCACACAGACATGGTTGGGAGCAAAAGACTGACAAAGGATGCAAGAGTAGAAGACGTCAACAGCTTCATCGGTAAGGCCTTTAAGGCGTTCATCACGGGCAGAATAGAATGCCCTCGCTCGTTCAAGTTCTTTCTCGACCAAATCGGCGTCAGTAACCAAGGTCACCTGAACGCGATCAACAATGGATGGGAATTCATCCTTCTGCTTGGCAACCAACAATTCGCCAAAATGCCGGATTTTGAAGCCTTTTGCTGCAGCGTCTTTGCTTATCCGCATCCAGACCGTATCACGCTGGGCCATATGCCAAATCCCTTCACCATAGTTGATAAAGTCATGCATACGGCGCTCGAGAACCCCTTCAAAGTCTTCCTGCATCTTATGCCCAAAGATCTTAACCATAATTCCCAGCGCCAGTGAACCACCTTCTTCGATATCATCGATTTCAGGTCCGACCACTTCAATCTTGCCGTCTTCAATCTTATTTTCGCTGACCATCTCTACAAGTTCGAATGCAGTGGTGCGGCCGCCACCGAATTCTATCCGCATATCGCCCTTGCGAATCACCTCACCTTCGAAGGCGGGGCCGACGGTAATCGGCACAGGAATATCGACAACCTTAATTTTGATTCCACGAATTTCCATGATTACCTGAATAAGATCATCATAATTGGGATGCGATATGTACCAGTTCGGAATCTGCTCATCTTCTGGCAGCTCCTGATCGGTAATTACGGGAAAACCGAGGAAAATCGCGGCAAAGTGGGCCGCCACTTGAACTTCATCAATTTCGCCAAGTTGGATTACAAAGGCCCTTACACGGCGCCTCTGGTAATCGCGTGTGTTTTGTCGTTCTCCGGGCGGAATACCACCGAAAGCCATACCTGCACGCAGAGCATAATTAACAGCATGGATAATCTGGGTAAAGTTGCCGGTCGGAAAGGCAATAAAATCGATACCAAGTTTGCAGCCGGCTTCGATTGCCTGCTCAACAACCTGGTTGCATAAAAAGATCATAAATCCTTTACTTTGCAGATCCTGGACCAATTCCCCAATCGCTTCCGAAGATTTACCCCGGCCCATTACTATAGCCTGACCAGGAATGGTCCAGTCAACCAAAAGAATTCCGTAACGACGGACCACCGGGTCGCCAAGGAAACCTGTCCACGGTTCTACATGCGGCCGAGCACCGTTCAGGTAGCGCAATACATCTATAATTTCAGCGGCATAGGCAGCCGCTTCTCCACAGAGACGTGCATTGTAGAAGTTTAACTCTTCATAAATCTGCTTGCGTTTGCTATTGAGTATCGGGGGTAGATCTCCCAGTTTTTCAACCGCTTCGCCGCTTAAAGCCCTGATTACGGGTAAAAAGTAACCGGTATCGGGGTAACCTACCTTCTGGTCGGGGCCGTAACAGCGAATGGCCTGGTTAAGCAGTATTTCTGCATAACTGGTAGCGATTACCGCTCCGTCATATGCCTTTTTATATAATTTTATCGGTGGATTGGATTCATCAACAGCTCCATCAAAAATTTCCTCAAAAGACACTTTCCATTCTCTGGCCAGTACACCCTCAAAGCTGTCGGATTCAGACATTCTTTATACCTCCTTCGCCAGAATTGTGTTTACCACCCTGTAGAGATTGTTTCTGTCTCGTATTTTTCTTTGGCCAATCGGTGCACCTTTAGCTTCCAGGTGCGATCGTCCAGCGCAAAGAGGATTTTCTCAACAGATTTTTCCGGATCTTCTTCCCAAATAAAGAAACCGCCGTAAACGTCATCGGCTATCTGCATAGCAATCCCGTTAACAAGATCGCTACCGGTAATATACGGATAAACCCCTACATGAGTAGGCATTCCCAGGGTAACACACCAGCTGCCAATAGCTACAGCCTTTTCACTCATCGCCTCGGGAGCGGAAGCAGCATAAGGCACTTTCGGTGTATCAACACCCCACTCTCTGGCCATGGCTGTCATCAGGTCGTAAGCACGGCTGTTGTCAACACAGGAACCCATGTGGAAAATGAGCGGTAGTTTTTCTTCAAGGTTATTGGCTTCATTAAGACGGTTTAAAAATACTTTTAGCCCGTCTCCGGCGTACTCTTCGACTGCTTCACCGGTCATCAGCCCAGCCTTGGCGTATGCCCCTGCGGCACAACCGGTTGCAACCATGAAAACATTATTCCTGGCCAGGCCTTTGGCAATTTCCAGATGATTGTTGTCATGAATCCGTTTGAGGTTGTTACAGCCGGCAAGCAGAACAACACCACGCAGTTCACCCGAGTCTATTGCACCCGTTAATACCTTTATCGGATCGTCGGGCTCAATCGCTTTGAAAATATCAAGGATTGCCTCAAGGCTGAATCCGGCAACCACTTTATTCTTAACATCCGGAATATTAATTCGATCATTGTTTCTATCTTTATATGCTTCGATGGCCAGGTTAATCACCTCGTGGGCTTTTTCCACGGCTCTGTCTTCTACAAAATCTACATGATAGGCGCCCGGGATCTTGACATTAACTGAAGTGGTTATGATGCGAGTGTGGAAGCATTCAGCAACAGCCCTTATACCTGGTATGATGCATTGAATATCCACCACCATTGCATCAAGAGCTCCTGTCATGATTGGCAGTTCCTGGGAGGTAAAGTTGGTCAGAACCGGAACACCCTGGCGCATAAGCACCTCGTTACCGGTACAGCAAATCCCTGATACTTTTATACCTTTGGCACCCACTTCTTCTGCTTCCATTTTCATCTCTCTGGCTGCCTTGACTATCATTTCACTAAGGATCGGGTTATGTCCATGAACAGCAATATTTATATATTCGGGGTCTAGCACACCCAGGTTGGCCTCCGACACTACCGGTTTTGGAGTTCCAAAAATAATATCCGAAAGATCGGTAGCAATATGCTCACTGCCGAAGTCGGCCACCGAAGTTTTTAATCCCTGGAAAATAAGGTTTACCGGGTCGGCATCCATACCAACATGGGTCTGAGCAATATTTTCACCAATTGTGCCAAATACACCACGCGGCATAATATTGCAAGCCTCAAGTTTTTTGACCCTGTCCTCGATTATCGACTTGCTTAACCAGGTGAATGGTGGTTCATGAGCCCCCTCGAAGCGGGTCAAATCTTCTTTTGCGAGTTTAACCAACCCTTTTAAGATCTCTTCATCGCTCTTGCCATCTCTTTCAACTCCGATACGATCGGCTACAGCATAAAGCTTAGCAGTATCTGTAATCTGATAATCGGATGCTTTACCCTCTACCATCATTTCACCAACATGAGTCATATGACGGGCGTGGTCCGCATGGGCTGCACAACCACCGCACATCATGCGAATCAGATTTCGGGCAACAATTGTGTAATCATGCGCTCCGCATATACCCTTACTGGCCTTCTTGGTTATACGGCAGGGACCCTGAAGACAAATTCGGCAGCAGATTCCCTGTTCGCCAAAATTACACTGGGGCTGCATCTTGACGAAACGGTCATAAGTGGTTTCTAACTGGCCGTTGAGACTATTTTCATCGAGAACAGCCAGAGCTGCCGGGTCAATTGTCCTTTTGTTATCAATTTTTTTCTTTTCTTCGGACATATTATGATCTAACCTCCTTTGGCATTAGATAAAAAACCTTGTTTCAGTTTGTTCTTTCATTACAGGCTTTTGGTAATCTTTTTAAAAAACCTGTATCCAAAATGTTATTCACTTTCTGTACAATGTAACGATGGTTTGTGCAAGTATCATTAGCTTTACCTTCTCAGAACCGGTTATATCCAAATCTTCTTCATCGGTATGCTTTTCAGGCGCCATCAATATCTTAAAAAGCCTGAACCCTTGGAAATCTTATCCCGGGCCTTTGCTTAGCCTTGGAAATAGCGCCTGTCTGAATATCGGAGTTAAGGAATGCTTAACCCGGTTTGAATATATTAAGTTTCCAATTCTGCCATCCGCTTTTCCATTTCAGACAACCCAGCTTTTAACTGCTCTACTTGCGTTTTTAGAGAAGCCTTTTCTTCTTCGGGACTGAGCTTAACCAATCCATAGTAAGGCACAGGCCCAACCTGCCACCAACGGTGGAAGCCTCGACCGCAGCCACCCCTGAAGCCCCACATACCTATTCGGCCTGTACCGCAGGGGCCAAATCCTCCACCTGTCCCGGGCCCAACACCCAGGGGACCAGTTCCGTCAAAACCGGGCATAGTAAAACCACCTTTCCTTTCCTTTAATTTAACAATCAACCAGCCGCAATTAGTCAGCTAACGCTGTAACCGCCTCTCAGATTATCACAACTGCTAATTCCGGATTGAAGATTTCCAGATAGATAAGCTTCTATTACACTTCTTACCGGAGAGATAATGCCGATATAACTTTCAATACATTCACCTTCAAATAAATACTGTGCCCGTATACCCATATCCCCGTCAATAATACATTTTGGGTATATATCTATTTACATCATAATACCATTATGGGTATAAATCAACTATTATTTTAAAAAAATAAACCCCGCGGGTTATAATTCCGCAGGACCGGTCTTAGTAGGATTTAAAAATATCCGATTATCTTAATACTTACGTTGATCAGTCACACAACACAAAACTGCCTCCTGTGTTGTTAAGCATTTTGATAAGGCTTCCGAAATAATGGATAAAGTTAAAAATAAATAAAACCAAAGAGCGTTATATCTAATTTGAATCCATAGCCAACCCAACTTCACAATGGTTAATCGTTGAATTTACAGGTTTGATATAATAATTGTGAAATTACTGGGCAGTAAATATTGTGAGGAGGAGATTCATGATTTTCGACCGGGATAAAGCAGAAAAGTACGACAGCTGGTATGCAACGAAGATGGGTAGTTTTGTCGATGAGGTGGAAACAAAAACTGCTTTCGACCTGTACCGACCTCAACCCGGAGAAATAACGCTGGATGCAGGCTGTGGCACAGGCAACTTCAGCATCAAGCTGGCAAAATATGGCTGCCGTATAACCGGTATCGATATCTCGGAAGATATGCTCGAAATTGCTCGCCGCAAAGCGGAGGCAAAAAGACTACAGATTGCTTTCCTTAAACAAGATGTAACTGATATTGGATTTGAAGATAATGGTTTTGACGGGGTAGTCTCGATGGCTGCTGTAGAATTTATCCCCAACTTCAGGAGGGCTTTCAAAGAAATAAAAAGAGTAGTCAGGCCGGGTGGAAAAATTTTAATTGGGACAATTACCCGAGACTCCACCTGGGGAAAATTGTATCAGGAACAGGCAAAAGATGAAAACTCGGTTTTCCATCATGCTGTTCTAAGAAACCCTGTAGATTTTGAAAATATTGACCCCAGTAATCTTATAGAAATCAGGGAGTGTCTCTTTATTCCTCCTAACACCCCGCCGGATAAAATATCATGGAAAGAAGAAAAAAGATTGGCCGGTAAAGTCCGAGGAGGTTTTTTTTGCGCTTTATGGAGAATAGATCGCTGAGTTAAGCAGCAGTGGATCCCATTTACGATAATTTCTACAGATATGCCTATCAGGGAGGAACTATTACTCATAAAAATAGACAATCCTGATAGATTATCCCACCATTTCAATAGGCATAACCGAATCAAATAATGCCAATTGCTTTTAAATTTCCCTCCCTGAATGTCTTTAATCTTCCGGTTCCTCATCAGGATATGACACTGGGCCATGGTAATTCCGCATCAGTTTACACAGTATATTCCTCAAGCAAATCATAGCACAATGGGATCGGTCCTTATCCAGAAACTGATATTAATTTATAGCTGATTAGGATGTATAGTCAGATCAGGGGTCCTTTATGTTAAACTGCCACCAAATGATATAATATGCATAGTCTTGTAGTCTTGAGGTCAGGTCTTTAAATATAAGGTTTTTACTTAGAGCTGTGAACAAATATTACAGAAAAGTGATATTTCAAGACCTGACCCTATTTCCAGCGCTAGTTAACCTTGCTCGGGGTCTGTAATATTAATCCATATGCTGCTGTATTTTTTTCAATAAAGCATGTGCGGCCTCATTAGCCGTCATACCGTCAATATTGAAATGTAGCTTAGCCTTCCTGTAAGTTCTCGAAAAATATTCAATATCTTTTTTAATTTCACTGAGATATAGTAGTTTATTCTTTTTATTTAGTACATTATAAATAGGTTTTGATTCATCATCATAAAAGGTCAGACGCTCTAAGATATTTTCTGCCTTATCTTTCAAAGCTATCGTAAGCACATTAGAATGCTTGTTGATAATTGCTGTATAGCTCTGGAATAAACCTCCGGGTGGCATGGCGATAACAATCTTGTCTTGATTTTTTGATAGAATATCATCAAGAATATGTTTTACCTCATCACGGTAACCTTTTTCATTGATAAATGCGAGTGTTCGTTTTTTTATCGATGAAATATGTTCATTCATGCGTTCTTCAACTTCAATATCAAAATCAAAAAAATTATACTCCATTAATTCTGCCAATAATTTACCGATGGTGCTTTTCCCTATGCATGCAACTCCTACGAGCAAAATACGCATTATTACCCACCTTTCCTATTTTTCTTCAGCTACATATTTTTTTTGATTTCGTTTATAGCCTACGACAAAGTACTCTTATACACAACCCTGCTAACCGTGGCGAAATGATACCCGACAAATCAGCATTCTCTTTCAAGCTATAGCCATAATTAAATTAAACCACATTTGGTTCGACACCAAAAACTAAGCATATTTTAAATCAGTAACACTGTTTAACCTGAAGTAACGGATAAAACGCCGAATGTTTAAATAGTTTTAGGGGTCTTGATCACCACGGCATATGTCATTACGAGCTTTACCACGGGAAGTCAGGTGATACAACACTCCAGGATATCTAATGCGTTGAGGTATGGCCATGATAATAAGCTATCTGGAAATTTGTTGGATTGTTGGGTAGACCTGGCCCCTATTAAAATGTTAGATTTCCTTGATAATGTTTGATACAATGCCTGCAAATAAATTATTTGCAATATCAAACTGCCTCGAACCTCTAATATGTTAGGTTGTTTTTTGGCAATTAAATCATAAACGAATGAGACCAGAAATAGCTTCTATTTATGGTTAACCCAGTTTTCAACAGATAGGCCTTCCACCCTTGAAAACTCTGCTTCATTATTGGTCACTAAAGTTAACCTTTCCGCTAAAGCATGAGCAGCAATGAGCATTTCATATCCTCCGATTATTTCTCCACACAGCTCAAGTTTTCGCCTTATAATTCCATAAGCAAAAGCGGCACCTGCCGAAAAAGGCAATAGTTCGAAAGGTACAAGGAATAAACCCAGGGCCAGCTTATTTTGCTCTACCTTACTGCTTTTCTCTACTCCATAAGCTAGCTCGGCAAGAGTGATAGCAGATATGGCGCAACAACCAATCCCTTTTTCATAAAGCTTCAGTTTTAAAGCAGGTTCTTTTTCTTTTATCAGGTATATGCAGATATTCGTATCAAGCAAATACCTGATCATAGATCATCCCTCTTCTTCGGCGCAGGCTGCTTTCTGCTTTCCATATAATCATCGCTGAAATAATCCATTCCTGCCTCATGCACTTCCCAAATCTTATCCTTAGGAATTAAAACAACTGCATTGCCAATTTTTTTAATATACACTTCTTCACCCTCAAAGCGATATTCCCGGGGCAAGCGCACTGCCTGGCTGCGGCCGTTATAAAAAAGCTTGGCGCTATCCAAAATAACCACTCCTCCACAAATAGTATATATCATAGTATATATCATTTTTGGATAAGCTACAACTTGAATCAAAACAAATTGTTAACATTATCGAACACAATGCTCTTATAACCTTTATAACACTGGATCTTTATTTGGGAAAAAGAATTTAAAATAGCACCGTACTCAAAGTGTATCGCTTCAGGGGATCACCCCAAACCGTCCCCCTGTGCTTATAGCCTATTCAACTTCTGCGCTAACCCCTTCTTTGCCGACCGTGAAAGACAAAAATGTTATTAACATTGATATGTTCTTTATGAAAGACAAACATATATTGTATAATACTTATGTCTTGCATATAAGACAAACATATTATAAAATTAACTAAGGGGTGATGGTATGATAAAAAGAGATTCATATATTAACCAACTGAAACCGCTAATCAATGATCCATTAATAAAAGTTATTACCGGGATGAGGCGGGTTGGAAAATCGACACTACTGCTATTAATCCAGGAAGAAATGAAACTTGCTGGTGTTTCAGACAAGCAATTTATTCAAATTAATTTCGAGCAGTTAGATTATGAAGAGTTAAAAAAGCCAAAAATACTTCATGAATATATTGGAGCTCAAATAATTAACAATAAAAAGTATTACCTGTTTCTGGACGAAATCCAGGAAGTGGACGGATTCGAAAAAGTAATCAATTCCGCTAATCTAAAATATGATCTAGACATATATATAACCGGTTCGAATTCCAAAATATTATCAGGTGAATTGGCGACCCACCTGACGGGAAGATATTTCTCGTTAGAACTTTACCCTCTGTCTTTTTTTGAGATTATCAATCACCTTGAGGTTATTGACGCACAACCTGATCCGGATCAGGAATTTATCAATTATTTGAAATACGGCGGATTACCTGCCATCCAGAGGTTCCGCAAGCATGAAGATTTAATCAAAGGCTACCTTGAAGATATTTACTCTTCCATACTGCTTAATGATATCGTTGCCCGTTATTCAATCAGAGATGTAGATTTACTAAAAAGATTCATGAAATACCTGCTCCATAATGTTGGCCAGATTTTTTCTGCCCAGTCAATCGCAAATTTCATGAAAAACGAAAGCAGGAATTTGTCCAGAGAAACACTCTATAACTACCTTGATGCCTGCAAAAATGCTTACTTAATTTATAGCACTCCACGATATGATATTAAAGGTAAACATGTGTTAAAAACCAGGGAAAAGTATTTCGCCAATGATTTAGGGATTAGGGGCTTATTCTATAATAATGAAAATGATATTGGTCAAATACTGGAAAACATCATCTATTTACAGTTACTGCGTTTAGGGTATCGGGTTTATGTCGGAGAATTCGGGAATCAGGAAGTTGACTTCATTGCTGAAAAAGGAAGTGATAAAGTATACATTCAGGTCGCTTATCTGCTGGCAAATGATGAAACTGTTAATCGTGAGTTTAGCGCCTTGGAAAAAATTCAGGATAATTTCCCCAAGTATGTCTTGTCTATGGATAAAATGAAAATTGAGCGTAGCGGGATAAAGCATCTTAATATCATTGACTTTTTATTAGAGAAAAAGGTTTTATAATGGTAATAAACTCAATTGCAAATGTAGGCGAAAAGAAAAATAAGCACTTGACCTAATCAGCACAGAAACCGTCCCCCTGTGTTGCCACTGTGTTGGCTGGGGTCAGGTCTTGAAAAAACAAACAACTATTAAATAATCAAAATTGCATTACATAGTGATGCTATAATTATTGCATGGAAACTACCAAAAATCTTATCACTCAAAACCTGGCCTGGCTGCTGAAAGGCGACGTGTCGATTGTATACCAGTTGAAACGTGATTTGCTTGGAGCAGATACTTCCGAATTATCATCCCTGCAGAATAGAATAGCCACAGAAGGTTGGGGCTTTAAAATGCTTGAGGCCAGAAAGCCTGACGGCCACTGGGGCCGGGGGTTTTACCAACCCAAGTGGATCTGTACCCACTACACCCTGCTCGATTTGAAAACCATGGGGTTGTCACCTTCAAATCAAGCCTGCCGCGAAACAGTAAGCATGGTTTTAGCAAAAGAGCCAAATCCCGATGGCGGTTTGGCTTATGCCAAAACAATTAACATTAGCGATATCTGTGTCGATGGCATGTTTCTGGGCATAGCTGCCCACTTTGAGGCCGAAGAAGACCTCCTAAAAAACGGGGTAGATTTGTTGTTACGTACAGTACTTCCAGGCGGTGGTTGGAACTGCCTTTATCACCAGGGCGATCGCCACTTTTCAGTGCATACCTCAATTAATGTTCTCGAGGGTTTATTAGCCTACAGCCAGGCAGGCTACCGGTACAGGTTGTCAGAAGTAGAACAAGCGATAGCCGCTGGTGAGGAACAGCTGCTGACCCACAAGCTCTACCAGTCTCACCGCACCGGTCAACCCATGGATCCGAAAATGATCATGCTTTCTTTCCCCTCCCGCTGGCGCTATGATATCCTGCGAGTACTTGATTATTTCCAATTTGCCAACCGCTCTTATGACCCCCGTATGACTGATGCCCTGGAAATTATCAAGGCCAAACGCAGAAAAGACGGCACCTGGCCTCTGCAGGCCAGGCATCCAGGGAAAGTCCATTTCGAGATGGAACAGCCGGGTAAACCCAGCCGCTGGAATACCTTAAGGGCTTTACGGGTGTTAAAACACTTTGGCCAGACAGTTTAGCCAATAACCTAAGCCAGGACATGTTTCTGAAACCCGCCCATATAATTATTTATTTCCTTAATTTTAGAAAATAATTTTTGCGCCCTGCAATCTCATCTATTATAGAATGCATTAACTTGGATTTTTCTTTAATACCAGTCCCCCTGGACCCTTGTCTTGCCTTTCTCAGCGCATCTTTCAACTCATTGATATCAAGAACAGTTGATGCAATACAGTAGTAGCTTTTTG